>JBEIOY010000007.1:0-20518 GCA_040377355.1 Burkholderiaceae bacterium
GGCAGTTAAAAGAGGTAACCTTGGTAAAACAGGTTCTTTATTGAGTTTTGCGGGTCACACAGATGTGGTGCCAACAGGTCCACTCGATCAATGGTCCTCTAATCCATTTACACCAACACAACAAGATGGTTTTTTATACGGTCGAGGAGCGGCTGATATGAAGACCTCGTTGGCCGCTTTTGTAGTGGCCACAGAAGAATTTTTAGCTCAACATCCTGATCACAAAGGCTCGATTGCCTTTTTATTGACCAGCGATGAAGAAGGTCCCGCGCATGATGGCACTGTGATTGTCTGCAATGAATTAAAAAAACGTGGTGAACGCATCGACTACTGCGTGGTTGGAGAGCCTACATCCGTTGATAAACTGGGTGACACCATCAAAAATGGACGACGCGGATCTTTTTCTGGAAAGTTAAAAGTAATGGGCCTTCAGGGTCATATTGCCTACCCGCATTTAGCCAAAAACCCAATACACCTCATAGCCCCTGCTCTTGCTGAACTTGCTGAGGTTGTTTGGGATCAGGGGAACGCCCATTTCCCACCAACTGCATGGCAAGTTTCTAACATTCACTCGGGAACCGGTGCAACCAATGTTATTCCTGGTGAAGTAGTGGTCGATTTTAATTTCCGTTTCTCAACTGAAAATACAGCCGACAAGCTAAAAGAAAAACTTGAGATCATCCTGAAAAAGCATCAATTGAAATATACGATTGATTGGAATCTCAGTGGAGAGCCATTTTTGACGCAGCCTGGCAACTTATCTCAGGCCATGCAAGCATCGATTCAAGCCGTAACAAATGTGACAGCAGAACTTTCAACAACAGGTGGCACCAGTGATGCTCGCTTTATTGCAAAGATCTGCCCTCAAGTGGTTGAATTTGGGCCGCGCAATGCAACCATTCATCAAATCAACGAGCGTGTTGAGCTTGCAGACATAGAGCCACTTAAAAATATTTATAAAGGTGTTTTAGAAAAGTTAATTGCTTAAGCATTAACTCTTTCAACGCACTTATGAATAATGAAATAACTTTAGAGGTTTCTTGGCAACAACTGACCGAGAAATTAGATATTGCTGGCTTAAGTTATGGTCATGGCGCAATAGATGCGCAAAGCGAAGCTCTTTGGATCATAGCCACAGCATTGGGTTTTCCTCCTGAAGATGCTGCGGATGCTTTAGATACCCCCATGACGCCAGACCTAATAGCTCAGATCGATGCTTGGTCACTTGAGCGCATCACCACCCGCAAACCTTTGGCCTATATCTTGGGTGAAGCATGGTTAATGGGTATTCCATTTTATTGTGATGAGCGCAGCATTGTGCCGCGCTCATTCATTGCAGAATTAATTGTAGATGGTCATTTAGAGCCATGGTTACCACCCGGCGCCAAAGTTTTAGATCTATGCACTGGTAATGGCTCATTAGCGATTTTGATGGCCCTATCTTGCCCGGATGCAGTTGTATCGGGATCAGATATCAGCATGCAGGCACTCTCATTAGCAGCCAAGAATATTGACCGCCATAACCTCAGCGAACAAATCGAAATTCATCAAGGTGATTTATTTGAATCATTACCCCCGCCCAACGAAGAAAATTTATTTGATTTGATTATTTGCAATCCACCGTATGTGAATGCAACATCCATGGCCAACCTACCAGCTGAATATCATGCTGAACCAGAAATCTCTTTGGCAGGTGGAGTGGATGGCATGGACATCATCAGAAAAATCATTGCAAACGCCAAAGATTATTTAAAACCTGAGGGTACACTGGTGATTGAGATTGGCAATGAAGCTAAAAACTTCTCTGATGCGTTTCCTGAAATCTCTGTCACGTGGCTTGAGGTTTCTGCTGGCGATGATCAGGTCTTACTTATACAAGCAGAAGATCTTTAATTTGTAAAACTGTAGATCCGTTATTCAAGATTTCTAGCGGCTTGAATCGCTTGATCAATCCGATCAACGGCAATGATAGTTAATCCCGGGATATTCGTTTTAGGCGCATTGGCCTTGGGAACAATGGCTTGTTTAAAACCAAGCTTAGCTGCTTCTTTGAGGCGTTCCTGACCTCTTGGACACGGCCTAATCTCTCCAGCCAAACCAACCTCACCAAAGACAATCAAATTCTTAGGTAGTGCTTTGTTTTTCATCGACGACTGAATCGCCAATAAGATCGCCAAGTCAGCTGCTGGCTCGGTGATTTTTACACCACCCACTGCATTCAAGAAAACATCTTGATCAAAACAAGCAATGCCCGCATGACGATGCAAGACTGCTAACAGCATAGCCAAACGATGTTGCTCTAGCCCTAGCGCCAATCTGCGTGGATTAGGTACGTGTGCAGCATCGACCAATGCCTGAATCTCAACCAGCAATGGTCGACTACCTTCTTGCGTGACCAATACACAAGAACCCGGAACAATTTGATCGTGTTGAGATAAAAACAAAGCAGATGGATTGGCCACACCTTTGAGACCCTTATCGGTCATGGCAAAAACACCTAACTCATTCACTGCCCCGAAACGGTTTTTGAACGCTCGAACCAATCTGAATGAAGAATGTGTATCTCCTTCAAAATATAAAACTGTATCAACAATATGCTCTAGAACCCTAGGCCCTGCCAAATTACCTTCTTTGGTGACATGGCCCACCATGATCATGCAAACACCCGTTGTTTTAGCAAGTCGAGTTAACTGTGCTGCGCATTCTTTCACTTGTGCCACTGAACCAGGTGCAGAGCTCAAAGCTTCTGAATAAACTGTTTGTATTGAGTCAACCACGACCACTGTGGGTCGAGCAGATTCAATGGTTGCAAGTAATTTTTCTAACTGGATTTCCGCTAAAACTTCTAAGTCAGGTGCCTGTATGCCCAAGCGTTTTGCTCTCAAGGCGATTTGCGCTCCAGATTCCTCACCACTGATATACAGCACCGAGTCACCTCTGGCACTCATTGCGGCAAGCGCTTGCAACAGTAATGTGGATTTACCAATACCCGGGTCACCGCCAATCAATGCCACACCACCAGTGACCAAGCCACCACCCAAAACCCGATCAAACTCATCAACACCAGTGCTGATGCGTGGCAAATCTTCAGCTTCTATAACGGATAGTTTTTGTTTTGGCGCGGGTTTAGCCAAGCTTTGGAAGCGATTGCTTGAAGGTTTATCTTCAGCGGTTTCTTCCATGGAGTTCCAGGCTTCACAGTTGGAGCATTGGCCCTGCCACTTTGCTGATAAGCCACCGCAGGCTTGGCAAACATAAACAGATTTAACTTTTGCCATCAGAGCGGATTGCCCTTTTTATTTTCTTGAGCACGCTTTTCTGAATCAGCACGTTTTTTTACAAGATCTTCTTCGCGCTTGACTTGGTCCAATTGCTTTTGCTCATAATCTTTGACATTATCAGCGCGTTGCTTTGCCTTGGCTGGATCGTCGCGCTCTTTGATCCTTTGTGCATCTTGCTCATCTTTGACAATAGACTTGAGAACGCGCTCTCTTTCGCGCATGGGAATTTCTTGAGCGCGTATTTCTTTAATTTCTTGACGATGCTCTAAGCGAGCTTTCTCAAGACATCGGGTGGTGAAAAATTTATCGTAACAATCATGCTGCTTTTTCTCTAAGCGGTATTGAGCCCAATCTTTTTGCAGATTAAGGTTACTTTGACTCTTTTCGATTTCTGCAAGCTCAGTCACCTCTGCTGGACCAGCAAAAACCGCCGGTGTCAGCAAAGACAATGAGGTAAATAGGGCGCCGAGTGAAATTCTGCAAAAGCTCATAAGCCTAAGGATAAAGCCATTAGTGTTCTCTGCCTAAAAAAACTTAAATTTCTATCTTAGCGCCAAGCTCCACAACCCTATTTGTAGGGATTTTGAAGAAGTCGGAGGGTTTCGCGGCGTTTTGGAACATCCAAGCAAATAATCTTTGACGCCATAAAGCCATGCCTGGAAATTTTGAAGACACCACGGTATCGCGCGCCAAGAAGAAGGAGGTATCCATCAGATCAAACTTCAACTGGTATTGAGCTTCAATTTGCGCCAACACTTTATTGATATCTGGAGTTTCTTTGAAACCATGCACTGAGCGGACCAAATAGACTTGACCACCCATGTCTTTGAGCGTTAAACGCTCCTCATCATTCACATAAGGCACGTCCCAAATACTCAACTTCAAGAAGAAAACACGCTCATGTAAAACACGATTGTGTTTGAGATTGTGGAGCATCGCCACAGGAACGTAATCGATGTGGGCAGTTAAAAAGATGCCTGTGCCTTCAACTCTATGTGGAGGATGCGCCAAAAGACCAGCGACAAATGGTTCCAAAGGAATGGACTCATTAACAATACGATCGCGCAGTAATTTTCGGCCTTTGTACCAAGTCATCAGACAAGTAAAACAAATGATGCCAATCAACAATGGGTACCAGCCACCGTCTTTTAACTTAATTAAGGTTGCAGTCCAGAATGCTAAGTCAATGATCAAGAAAGCTGCGATCAAACAAGTAATCACCATTGGATTTAAGCGCCACTCACGACGCATCACAATCGCCAAAAGAATGGTGGTGATTAACATGGTCGTTGTGACTGATATTCCGTAGGCTGCCGCCAAGTTGCCTGACTCTCTGAATTCGATCACCGTGAAAAGCACCATGATCAAAAGTGACCAATTCACCACAGGAATATAAATTTGCCCTCTTTCATTGTCAGAGGTGTGACGAATGCCCATGCGCGGTAAGAACCCCAATAGAATCGCTTGGTTCGCCAATGAAAATGCGCCTGATATAACTGCTTGAGAAGCAATCACCGTAGCAGCAGTAGCCAAACCAACCATGGGCCACAGAGCCCACTCAGGCACCATCAAGTAAAAAGGATTTTTAATGGCCTCAGGATTCGATAGCAACAAAGCACCTTGACCAAAATAATTCAGGAGCAGACTTGGTAGGACCAAAAAGAGCCAAGCGTATCGAATCGGGCGTCTACCAAAATGACCCATGTCTAAATAGAGAGCCTCAACGCCAGTCACCACAAGGACCACAGAGCCCATCACAATGTAGGCCATCAAGGTATGTTCTGAAATGAAATTAATTGCGTAGATTGGATTGATCGCATTAAATATTTCTGGAGCCTTGATGACGTTATAGATCCCCAAAGCAGCCAATGAAATAAACCACGCGATGGTGATGGGGCCAAATAGTTTGCCCACAGCAGCTGTGCCATATTTTTGAATCACAAACAACGCAAACAGAATAGTGATTGTGATTGGAATCACGAAGCGTTTCATTTCTGGAGTGGCAATTTCTAAGCCCTCTACTGCTGATAGCACAGAGATGGCTGGGGTGATGACTGATTCACCATAAAGCATGCAGGCACCAAACATACCCAACATCATCACTGTCAAATAAGACTTACTGCCAGACTGAAGAGATCGAAGTGCCAATGCCATCAAAGACAGCACGCCACCCTCACCCTTGTTATCGGCTCTCATTACAAAATGAACGTACTTGAATGTCACAACCAATAAGATTGTCCAAAACATCATTGAAATGATGCCAAATACAGCCATTTCACTGAATGGAATGCCGTGACTTGGGCTGAAAGATTCTTTTAATGCGTATAAAGGGCTTGTGCCAATATCGCCAAAAACAACGCCAATGGCTGCAATCGCTAAAGTAGCAGTGCTTGCTTTGTGATGACCATCTTGACCGTGAAGCTCAACTGGCTTCAGTAAAGATGTTTGTGAATTTTCCGGATTGCTGATGGACACCAGTCACTCCCTTGTAAATGATGTTTTTATTATATGCCGACCATATTGCAACGCAACATTAATTAAGTGCACGCTATGATTTATCCAGCCAATAGCAAATTCCCAGAGCATTTAACTCCAAATCAATCTGAAGAAAAGCCGTTATTTCAGCAGGAGAAAGATTGCAATTCATTGATTTCAAATGATTAATATGAATTTTAGCCATGCCATCTTTCAATAAAGCATGGCGATTTGAATCAGTTTTCAATTGTTTCGCCAAAACAACAATTTCATCTAATTGCTCTAAAAAAAGACCTTTTAAACGCTCAACACCATTGATTCTGCTGAAATGAGTCGGAAACAAGCAATCAGGCTTGAGCGCTGAAATTCGCAAAACAGAGTCCTTAAGTGCTTCAGGATCAAACTGAATCGGCGTGGTGGTCGGCATGATGAACGCACCCTCTTCAGTATCAAGCTCACGATATGAAAGACCAAAGGTGTCACCTGTAAAAACACCTCGACTGACTGGGTCCCAAATAGCGATGTGATGCTTGGCATGACCGGGCGTATCTAAACAATGGAGGGTTCTTTTGCCCAAATGGATTGGATAACCCTCACCAACCTCAATGATCTTGGTGGCATCGACAGGCAATAATTGACCATATGACTGCTCAACAATCTCTTCACCATAAACACCCACCGCCCCTGCGCGAAGTGCACTGGGATCAATCATGTGTCGTGCGCCTCGAGGATGAACCAGTAATTGAGCTTGATCACAGACGCGCATCATCTCACCTGCGCCACCAGCATGATCAAGATGAACGTGTGTCAGAACAATGTATTTGACCTGTTGGGTCTCTAAACCAAGTTCTTTAAGTGTTCTTAAAAATCTAGGGATGGAGTAATTGGTACCAACATCGATAAAAGCAATTTCATTACCATCAACGACCATATAACTGGCATCGAACTGCTCTCTCACAAATCCAGTATCAACACAGTAAATGCCAGGAGCAACTAATTGGGCATAAGTCAGATGTTTTTGCATGTGCGGATTTTCACATAACAAATGTCATAAACAAGCGACTTGGGTTGATTTTTTCTTTAAAAGACATGGCATTGCTAGATAGAAAGGCAGGCTGTCCTTGCTATTTAGGGTTTAACCTGATATAGTTTCATTCTTCAGACGCGGGGTGGAGCAGTCTGGCAGCTCGTCGGGCTCATAACCCGAAGGTCATAGGTTCAAATCCTATCCCCGCAACCAAATTTAACAAAGCCCTTCATGTACTTGAAGGGCTTTTTTATTAGCTCAATATATTTGGCATACTTAGGGTTTCCCAACTATGAGCATCCATTCCATGAAAAAATTATTAGCCGTCCTTCTCGTGACCGCATCCACACTCAGCTTTGCGGGTCCAAAAGTTGAATTTAAAACAAGCATGGGTGACTTCGTTGTTGAGCTCAATCCTGAAAAAGCACCAAAGACCGTTGAGAATTTTTTAGGCTATGTAAATAGTGGTTTTTATAACGGCACAATTTTCCATCGAGTGATCAATAACTTCATGGTGCAAGGCGGTGGCTTTACACCTGATATGCAACAGAAGACAACTAAAGCGCCTATTCCACTTGAATCTAATAATGGTTTGAGTAATGTGGTGTACTCAATTGCCATGGCAAGAACCAACGTGCCTGATTCTGCAACTGCACAGTTTTTTGTGAACGTGGTGAATAATAAGAACTTGGATTTCCCTCGCCCTGATGGACATGGTTATGCTGTATTTGGCATGGTGATCAAGGGAACAGAAACAATCGACAAAATTAAATCCGTCAGCACAACCAGCAAGCGCCCTTTTTCTGATGTGCCAAGCACAACCATTGTGATCAATAGCGCTAAAGTTATTGGCCAGTAATCGATGAGTGACTTTGAGCATCTCTCTTGCACCATCTTGCTCGATGATGCTCAAAGCTCAAGCGATCACCCAAGTAGCAGGCTCTATCAATCTCCGTTAAAGGCTGTACAGGCAACCGATGCCGACAACCTTGATGCAGCACTCGCAGAGATTGAGCAAGCCATCCATGATGAGTACTGTGTTGTCACTTGTTTTAGTTATGAGCTTGGGGAATATCTTTTAGGATTAACGCCAAAAAAATCTAAAACACCGTGGGTACAAGCTTGGGTTTTTAAAGATGTTGAAAAACTAAGCAAAGAGCAAGTGAGTCAATGGCTCATGGCGCGACACATTCAAGCAGTTGGTCAAGCGGTAAATCAAATAACGAACAAGCCGGCCATTACAAACATTAGCAACAGCATTACTCAAAAAAGATTTGAAGAAGATATTTCTAAGATTCATGAGTGGATCAAGTCTGGCGACACGTACCAAGTCAATCACACCTATCGTATTCATGGTGAATTAAGCGGCTCGCCACTTGCCGCCTACGAGGTACTTAGACAAAAACAGCCGGGCCCTTATGGAGCCTTTATTGAGCACGACAATGGCTGGGTCTTGTCTTGTTCGCCTGAATGGTTTTTGCAAAAAACCGGCAGCACCTTGATGACCAAACCCATGAAAGGTACTGCCAAAGTTGGTGAAAGTAGTTCTGAAGAACTTCATGATGATGCAAAAAATCGTGCTGAGAATGTCATGATTGTTGATTTACTGAGAAATGATTTAAGCAAAATATCGTTGCCTGGCACGGTCAAAGTTCCACATTTATTTGAGGTTCAACAGTATGGTGATGTTTTACAAATGACATCAACCATCAGCTCAACAGCCAAAGAAAATTTAAGGCTCAAAGAATTGCTTAAAGCCATTTTTCCTTGTGGTTCGGTAACGGGTGCACCAAAGAAGAGAACCATGGAGTTGATTCAGGTATTAGAGTCAGAACCAAGAAATCTCTACTGCGGCGCAATTGCATGGTTTGATCCAAGCTCACAAGGGGGTTTGGGTGATCTTGGGATGAGCGTTGTGATCAGAACCTTGGAGCTTGAAAAAAATCAGCACTTTCAAATGGGCGTTGGTGGTGGCATCACCATAGATTCAGAGAGCGCTGATGAATGGCATGAGTGCCAAACCAAAGCTGGATTTTTATACGGCTTGCAAAATCAATCGGAACCGCTTGGACTCTTTGAAACGATTCGCATAGAAAAAGGGCAAGCCCGTCACCTTGAGATGCACCTTGATCGAATCTCTCAATCTGCTAATGCATTGAAGATTAACTTTGACTCAAATAAAGCCGTCAACCTGATACAAGAAACTTGCTCACAACTCAATG
This sequence comes from Burkholderiaceae bacterium, assembly GCA_040377355.1. GTDB lineage: Bacteria > Pseudomonadota > Gammaproteobacteria > Burkholderiales > Burkholderiaceae > Polynucleobacter. The sequence goes on from JBEIOY010000007.1 coordinate 9,006, forward strand.
GAAATTTGATTTACAGACTTCGCTTTGATCTTTCTGCAGAAGGACTGCTTAGCGTTAAAACCGCCGCCATACAAGATCTACAACCAGGTCCTATTCTTTGGGCCAGTGATCTTTTGACCGATGACACAACAATGTCTTCCTCAGATCGTTTATTAGGTCACAAGGTGACGCGCCGCAAACTATATGACCAAGCTTGGCTGGCAGCTGAAAAATTAGGCGCCTTCGATGCTTTATTTATCAATGAGCAGGGATTTGTGACTGAAGGCGGTAGGTCAAACGTCTTTGTTAAAAAAGATGGTCAATGGCTAACGCCTCCCTTGGCATCAGGATGCTTGCCAGGCGTGATGAGATCAATGGTTCTGAAGGACGTAAAGTATCAGGCCGTTGAACGAAACATCACGCGCACTGATGTTTTAAGTGCCGAAGAAGTGATTTTCACCAATGCCTTGCGAGGCATCGTGAAAACCACAAATTAAACGATAATGTTGCAATGAATTATTGTTCCAAATGCGGTTCAACCGTGACCTTGAAAACACCCGTTGACGATACGCGGGAGAGGCATGTGTGTTCAGGATGTAAAACCATTCATTATGAAAATCCTCGCAACGTGGTTGGAACGATTCCTATTTGGCAAGATAAAGTTCTTTTGTGCAAACGAGCCATACAACCTCGCCTTGGTTATTGGACATTACCAGCTGGCTTTTTAGAAGTCGGAGAAAGCACTGAAAATGGCGCCAAGCGAGAAACTCAAGAGGAAGCTGGCGCCGATGTTGAAATCGGCCCTTTGTTTTCTTTGTTGAATGTGACGCACGTAGAGCAAGTTCATTTATTTTATTTAGCCAAGCTGATTGAGCCAAAATATCAAGCTGGGGTTGAGAGCCTAGAAGTTGAACTATTTTCTGAAAAAGATATTCCCTGGAACGATTTGGCTTTCCCAACAGTACGGAGAACCCTTGAATGGTATTTTCAGGATAAGAAGTTAGGCTACCTCAATGAGGTAGATAAGATTGCGACTCATCTGGACGATGTTGGCTACGATGAACGCATCGATCGGAAGTATTGATCAATATGGGTTTATCTTGGCTCCAACCGAATGATCCCTTCCCGTCACCATGGAGTGATGCCGATCCCGATCCAGAAGTTCCTGGCTTATTAGCCATCAGTGAGGATATCAACGCTGAACAATTGTTACGTGCTTATCACCAAGGTATTTTTCCATGGTACTCCGATGGACAACCGATTTTGTGGTGGTCGCCCAATCCCAGAATGGTGTTACGACCCAAAAACTTCAAAGTCAGTAAAAATTTTAAAAAAGAAATTAAAAATATCTTGATGGACCAAGATTGGGAAGTAAAGGTTGATGAAGATTTTCATGCGACCATTCTGTCCTGTGCAACTCAATCAAGATCCGGCCAAGATGGCACTTGGATCACACACGCCATCATGCATGCCTATGGTCAAATACACGAACAAGGTCACGCCCACAGCGTCGAAGTTTTTCATCAGGGTCAACGAGTTGGCGGCTTGTATTGCGTGAATTTAGGGAAAATGGTTTTTGGGGAATCGATGTTTTCTAAAAAAACAGATGCTTCTAAAATAGCCTTAGCCAGTCTCTGCGCCTGGGCGATTGACCAAGACATCGAGATGATTGATTGTCAGCAAGAGACAGTGCATTTAAGTTCACTGGGCGGGCACCCCATTCCACGAGATGAATTTTTAAATCATGTGCGTGAGAAAACTACTGCAATTAATCCCGTTTGGAGTTTTAATAAGAGTGTTTTGCAATATTGGTTAAGCCAAACCGCATGAGTAAAATTAAAGAGCTCCCCTTCTTCACCCTTCAGTTCTATGCAACTGCACCCTATGAGTGCAGTTACTTGACTCATAAACAAGCTCGCTCTCAAGTGGCGACCCCAACTCATCTGATCCATGCCGATATTTATGGTGAATTAGTAGCCAGCGGTTTCCGTCGCAGCGGTTTGTACACCTATCGACCTTACTGTGACGGCTGCAAGGCATGTATTGCGTGTCGTGTAAACATTGAACGCTTTAAGCCAAAACGTTACCAACAACGGGCTTTTAAAAAACATCAAGATCTTGAAGTGAGAATCGGTCATTTGGAATTTTTCCAAGAACACTATGATCTTTATATGTCATATCAGCATGATCGCCATCCTCACGGTGGCATGGATGGTGATGATCACGATCAATACAAACAATTTTTACTTCAAAGCAAAGTAAATAGTCGTTTGATTGAGTTCAGGGACGGTCCTAATGGCGAAGAACCAGGCAAGTTAAGGATTGTGAGCATCATTGACGTGGTTCAAAGTGGCCTATCGTCTGTTTACACCTTCTTTGATACCAGCAATCCAACTGCCAGCTATGGAACCTTCACCATCATGTGGCAAATTGAGCAAACCAGAAAACTTGAGCTTCCTTACTTGTACTTGGGTTACTACATCGAAGAAAGTCCTAAAATGTCTTACAAAGCACAATTTGAGCCTTTAGAAATATTGGTCGATGATGTGTGGCAACGCAATTAATTACCTAAAGATCCAATACTGATGAATCTCTACCCTCTCGTCAAGCCTTCTTTATTTGCCATGGATGCGGAGCGTGCGCATAACCTGACTTTGAAGACTCTCGATAAAGTTCATGCGCTTGGCTTGGGTTTTTTATCGCAAGAAAAGATTGCTCGTGATGAGCGAATTTTTTGTGGCTTAAAAATACCTAATCCTATTGGCCTTGCTGCAGGATTAGATAAAGATGGAAAACATATTGATGCCTTAGCTGATTTGGGTTTTGGTTTTATTGAAATCGGTACAGTGACACCGAAAGCGCAAGCAGGTAATCCATTGCCAAGAATGTTTCGCTTGCCTGAAGTCTCAGGCCTGATCAACCGCATGGGTTTTAATAATGATGGTGTCGATGCATGCGTGGTACGCGTCAAGCAATCTGATTTTTGGCAAAGTGGCGGCATCCTTGGTTTGAATATTGGTAAAAATGCCACAACTCCAATTGAATCAGCTGCTGATGACTATCTGATTTGCATGAGAAAGGTGTACGATATTTCTTCGTATATCACCGTCAACATCTCTTCACCCAACACCAAGAATTTAAGACAATTGCAAGGCGCTGATGAATTAAGCTCCTTACTAAGTGCCATCGCAGAAGAAAAAAAGGTGCTGAGTGATTTACACAAGAAAGAAGTGCCATTGTTCCTAAAAATTGCTCCAGATTTAGATTTAGAGCAGATTCAGACCATTGCAGAATTGCTGATCAAGTTCAAGATTGATGCAGTCATAGCGACCAACACCACGATCGCTCGCGATACTGTTGCTCATTTGCCTTATGGTAATGAGGCCGGAGGCCTCTCTGGGGCACCAGTGAAACAATCATCAGACCACGTGATCAAAGAGCTGCACCGCACCCTTCAGGGACAGTTACCAATCATTGGTGTCGGCGGCATCATGTCTGGGCAGGACGCCAAAGACAAGGTCAATGCAGGCGCCAGCCTGATTCAACTCTATAGCGGCTTGATTTATAAAGGCCCCAAGCTAGTTTCAGACTGCGCTCGGGCTTTAAAAGACGGTTTTTAAACCTCTCTTTTCATAATGTGCAATTTGGCATATTTAGAGCTAAAATAGCAGCATGACAAGCAGAACAGCAATCCAGGTATTGGACCGCATGATGAGTCTTCTGGATGCCCTCGCAGATAGTGATGAAGCCCAGAGTCTGAAAAGACTGTCTGAGCTGACTGACTTACACCCTTCAACTGCCCACCGAATTTTGAATGACTTGGTTGCATGCCGCTTAGTTGAGCGAGCAGACAGCGGCACTTATCGTTTAGGGCTCAAGCTACTTGAATTAGGCAATTTGGTGAAGGCTCGACTATCAGTCAGAGATGCTGCTCAACTACCGATGAGGGCTTTGCATAAGCTCACCGGCCAAACAGTTAATTTGTCAGTCCGGCAAGGCGATGAAATTGTTTATATTGACCGCGCCTATAGCGAGAGATCAGGCATGCAAGTAGTGCGAGCCATTGGGGGTAGAGCCCCACTTCATTTAACTTCAGTGGGTAAGCTTTTCTTGGCTGATGATGACTCGGTGAAATTAAAGAATTATGTGAGTAAAACTGGCTTGAATGGCCACACACAAAATAGCATCAGTGATCTGACTCAACTTGAGAAAGAATTGGATTTGGTGAAAAGCCTTGGGCATGCCAGGGACGATGAAGAGTTAGAGCTGGGTGTGAGTTGCATGGCTGCGGCTATTTTAGATGACACCGGCAAGTTGGTGGCTGGCCTGTCTTTATCGGCACCCACTGAGCGCATGCAAGATGATTGGCTCAAATCACTCAAAGATACTGCAACGCAGATCTCAAAAAGCTTGGGATACAAACCAAGTATTAAGTCTAGCTAAGACTACTTAAACCTTCTTAAAGCTTTCTGATTGACTCAGGGTTTGGGTTGGCTTCTAACCATTCTCTAACGCGCACCGCATCAGCAAAACGAGATTGTTTGCCTACAGAATCTAAAAACACCATCACCACATCACGTCCAACAACTTTGGCTTGCATGACCAAGCAACGGCCAGCAGCCGAGATATAGCCAGTTTTTTGTAGGCCAATATCCATGTCGCTGGCTCTCACTAAACGATTGGTATTAATAAATTTTTGCTCACGATTACCAATCATGATGTTGTAATCGGGTCTGATTGAAAATTCTCTAATTACTTTGTGCTGATAGGCAGCCTCAACCAATCTGGTCAAGTCTTCCGGGCTAGAAACATTGTCACTGGATAAGCCTGTAGGGTCTGCAAATTTAGACTGACTCATGCCAAGTAGCTGCGCTTTGGCATTCATCGCATCAACAAAAGCCGGGATGCCACCTGGAAAATTTCTACCCAAGGCTTGCGAAACTCTATTCTCAGAAGACATCAATGACAAAATCATTGCTTGCTCTCGTGTCATCTTTGCTCCCTGAGTGACTCTAGAACGAGTTCGACCAGGATACGCATTGACATCAGCTTGTGAAATCACGATGGTCTCGTCCAGTGGTAATTCGGCCTCAAGAACAACCAAGGAAGTCATTAATTTAGTGATGGATGCAATAGGCAATGCTGCGTGAGCATTTTTTTCAAACAGCACTTCATGAGTGTGACGATCAATGATCAATGCCACACTTGACTTTAAATTCAGCTCATCTTGATTGCCACGCAGACCCATTGCAGCAGCAAATGAAGGTCTTTTTTCATCGGGAGCTTTTGCAGACTTAGCTCGAGTGGTTGATGTTCTAACTTGCTTTTGATTCTTAGGGGCTGCTTTTTTCTTGGCTGCCTGCTGATTAGTTGATTGTTTGGTATTTTGTTTTTCGGGCGCATTTTGGGCAAAAGACACTTGTGCTCCAAGCAACAAAGAACTGCTCAATAATCCAACCATCAATTTGCGCAACAAATTACCTTTAAATATCATCAGTCTCTTCTAAGCTATTTAATTAGTTAGTTTTTGTTAATACATGACATGATAAGGTATTACTTGTCCGATGAGGCTTTATTGACCATTAAAACTGCTCCCATGGTCAGCGCTATCCCAAGGCCGATTGCCCAGGAGATGGGCTCGTCGAATAAGAACCAAGCCATCAATGCTGTGGTGGGAGGTGTCAGGTACATCAAACTAGTGACCTTGGTCGCTGCGCCGTGTCGAATCATCACAAATAACAAAGAGCTGGCGCCTATTGATAAAGCAAATATCGACCACAACAAAGAAAAAATCAGCTCAGGAACCCAAGCGATTTCTCTGGTTTCAAAAATCATCATGAGTGGCACACAAACAACTGCTGAAGCAGCAAATTGAATCACCGAGCCTGTGCGCAGATCAAACTGTGGGCAATACTTCTTTTGATAAAGAGTCCCCGCTGTGATTGCTAACAAGGCGATGATGATGAAAATAAAACTTAAATCACTGAAGCCGATCATAACAATTTTAGCCCAAACGACTAGTCCAACCCCCAACAATCCAATCACCAAACCAAGCCACTGAACAGGACGAACTCTTTCAGCCACCCAAGATGCCAATAAAGCAGTCAGAATTGGTTGCAGGCCGACAATCAAGGCCGTTAAACCTGCAGACATCCCTTCGTGAACAGCAGCCCACACGCCACCCAAATAGCCTGCCTGCAGGAGTATGCCGGCAATCGCAATGTGGATGATTTGCGACTGTCTTGGCCAGGGAGCTTTCCACAGCAGTACGATTGGGATCATGCAAACCAGGACGCCTAAAAAGCGCATACTCAAAAATGTCATTGGCTCTGCATGAGGCATACCGTAACGAGCAATGATGAAGCCAGTGCTCCAAATGATCACAAAAATTGGTGCAATCCATGGTGTTAAATATCGAATCCATGCATTGCTCATTTATTGTTTGACCTTTAATTCTTTAAATAGTTGAAGGGCTAATTGTACGGTTTGAGCGTGCACCTCAACCGTTGTTTCAATATGGATGCCGTACCCTCCTGCCATCGCAATAGCAATGGGTAAATCATGTGTTTTAGCAAAATCCAAGACCATTTGATCGCGCAAACACAATCCCTGAAGGCTTAACTTCAATCTCCCCAATCGATCACCTTCATGTGGATCAGCCCCCGCTAAATAAATCAACATATCAGGCTTAAACTCAGATTCCATCTGATTAAGAGCGTGAGCAAGATGAAGTAAGTACTCGTCATCAGAGCATCCGTCATTCAGCCCAACGTCCAAATGACTCGATTCTTTTCTGAAGGGGAAATTCTTTTCCCCGTGAAGCGACAATGTGTAACAACTGGGATCCTTCCCCAAAATCGCCGCAGTGCCATTACCTTGATGAACATCTAAATCAATGATGGCGACATTCATTTTTCTTAAATTCTGAAGATACTTTGAAGCAACGGCCGCATCATTGAAGACGCAAAAGCCGCTCCCTTTGTCAGCATAGGCGTGATGGGTGCCACCAGCAAGATTCACTGAAACCCCATCTTCCAAAGCACTCATGCATGCCTGAATGGTTGCTCCTGCCGATCTTTTTGACCTCTCAACCATGGGTTCACTCCATGGAAAGCCAATTTCTCTGATTTCTGCTGGGCTCAATCGCCCCTCAATCACGCGCCTGACGTAACCCCTGTCATGCACCAGCGCCAAATCCTCATCACTTGCAGGTAATGGTTCTTTCAGCTCCAAGCCATCCATTAAGGCTACCCGATCCCTTAACAAACGGTACTTTTGCATCGGAAATCGATGACCATCGGGCAATGGAAGGACAAAATGGTCGGTATAGAAGGCTTTCACCCTTTGATTTTGCCCCTTTTTTCACATTGTGGTCTTGACTTAGTCAATTTAAGACATATACTTATATTTGTGCAGTGCAACATTTATTGTTCACCCTTTAATTTACTTGGAGAAATCATGACATTAACCCCAGAACAAATCGCAGCAGCTAACAAGGCTAATTTAGAAACATTATTGAACTTAACCAACAAAGCATTTGAAGGCGTAGAAAAGCTTGTTGAATTAAACATGGCAGTTGCAAAAACCGCCATGACAGAAAACGTACAAAATGCAAAGCAAGCTCTTTCAGTGCGTGATGCACAGCAATTGATGGCGATGCAAGCTGGCATGGTTCAACCTCTAGCAGAAAAGATCATGTCTTACAGCCGTCATCTTCACAACATTGCTAACGAAACACAAGCAACGTTCACTTCAGTTGCAGAGTCACAGTTGAAAAAAAGCAGCGGCAATGTGAATGGCATGGTTGAAGAGCTTTCGAAGAATGCTCCTGCTGGTTCAGAGGCTACTATCCAGGCTATCAAACAAGCAATGGCTGCAGCAAACAATGCGTATGAAACAACACAAAAATCTATCAAGCAAGCAGTAGATTTGGCTCAAAATAACTTCAACTCTGCAGCTAACACAGCAGTTAAGGCTGCACGCGGCAAGAAGTAAGCAAGGTGCAAGCCATTTGAATCATCATAGTGGCTGGAAAGAATTGAAGTAGTAAAAGTTGTCTCCTCGGTACCCAGTTAGATCTAATCTACAAGTACCTTTTAACCCCCGCCTCGTGCGGGGGTTTTTTTATACCTAAGGATTTTTATACTTAAAGGCTTTGAATCTTAGGGTGAATGCCTAGTTATTTTTTCTTTGTTGGCGGCAAATCAGTGCAAGTGCCATGGGCCACTTCAGCAGCCATACCAACAGACTCGCCAAGCGTTGGGTGTGGATGAATTGTTTTACCAATATCAACGGCATCAGCACCCATCTCAATAGCTAAACATACTTCACCAATCAAATCGCCAGCATGGGTACCAACAATACCGCCACCAATGATGCGATGGGTTTCTTTATCAAATAACAACTTTGTAAAGCCCTCATCACGACCATTAGCGATGGCTCTGCCACTGGCTGCCCATGGGAACAGGCCTTTTTCATAGGCAATACCTTGTGCTTTGCATTGCTCTTCTGTAAGTCCAGCCCATGCAACTTCAGGATCGGTATACGCCACAGATGGAATTTGTTTGGCATCAAAGAAAGCCTTATGCCCTGCTGCAACTTCAGCAGCAACGTGACCTTCATGGACCGCCTTATGGGCCAACATGGGTTGACCCACGAGGTCGCCAATCGCAAAAATATGATTCACATTCGTGCGCAATTGTTTATCAACTGAAATAAAACCGCGATCATCAACTACCACGCCAGCTTTATCAGCGTCCAACTTCTTACCATTTGGAGTTCGACCAACCGCCACCAACACCAAGTCATAAACTTGAGGAGTCGTTGGAGCCTTCTCACCTTCAAAGGAGACATGAATGCCGTCTGGTTTAGCTTCAGCTTTACTGGCGCGCGTCTTCAACATGATGTTGTCAAAACGAGGGGCGTTGACCTTCTCCCACACTTTTTCCAAATCACGATCGGCGCCAGCCATCAAACCATCCAACATTTCAGCAATGTCAATTTTGCTTCCCAAAGTGCTGTAGACAGTGGCCATTTCTAAGCCGATGATGCCGCCGCCAATCACCAACATTCTTTTGGGTACTTTCTCAAGTTTTAATGCGCCAGTGCTATCAACAATTCTTGGGTCTTTGGGTAAGAAAGGCAGCATGACAGCTTGGCTTCCTGCAGCAATGATCGCCTTTTGAAAACGAATCACTTCTTTTTTGCCACTGGTTTTCTTAGAGTCACCTTCAGTGACTTCTACTTCAACGTGATAAGCATCTAAGAATCGACCAATACCGCGCACTGTTTTAACTTTGCGAGCTTTGGCCATGCCAGCAAGACCGCCCGTTAACTTCCCGATCACGGTTTCTTTGTGAGCCCGCAATTTATCAATTTCAATCTTTGGTGCGCCGTATGAAATACCATGCGCTGCCATGGCTTTGACTTCATCCATGATGGCAGCTGTATGCAACAAAGCTTTCGAGGGAATACAGCCAACGTTCAAGCAAACACCACCCAATGTTGCATAACGTTCAACAATGATAGTGTTCATGCCCAAGTCTGCACTTCTGAATGCTGCGCTGTAACCGCCAGGGCCTGCACCCAATATCAGCATGTCACATTCGTGATCAACTTTTCCAGCATAAGAGCCCGCTGCAGGAGTATTCAATCGTGGCGCCTCAACTTTCGGAGTTGCATCTTTGATTGGAACTGATGCTGCAGGACTGCTTGCGACTGATTTAGTATCGGCGGCTAGCTCAAGCGTCGCAATCACCATGCCTTGATTGATTTTGTCGCCAACCTTGACACTAATAGAAACAATTTTGCCAGCTTGCTCACTCGGCACTTCCATGGTTGCCTTGTCAGACTCCAATACCAAGAGCGCCTGTTCTTTTTCAACCTGATCGCCTGGTTTAACCAAAACTTCAATCACGGGCACATCATGAAAATCACCAATATCAGGAACTTTGATTTCTACTTTGGACATATCAATATTCCTTAAAGAACAACGCGACGGAAATCAGCCAACAATTCAGCCAAATACACATTGAATCTTGTCGCCAAGGCGCCATCGATCACGCGGTGATCTGCCGTGAGTGACAACGGGCAAATTAATTTTGGTGCAAACTGTTTGCCATCCCAAACAGGCTTCATGCTGGCTTTGTTAACACCTAAAATAGCTACCTCAGGTGCGTTGATGATGGGTGAAAAGTAAGTTCCGCCAATACCACCCAAAGACGAGATTGTGAAAGAAGCGCCCTGCATTTGATCAGGCTTTAATTTGCCCTCACGTGCAAGCTTGGCCAACTCACCAGTTTCTTTGGCGATTTCAAAAATACCTTTTTTGTCAGCATTCTTTACAACAGGAACCACCAATCCATTCGGTGTGTCTGCAGCAAAAGCAATATGGAAATATTTCTTCATCACCAAGTTATCGCCATCCAAAGAACTATTAAATTCTGGATACTTTTTCAAAGCATTCACAGCTGCTTTGATCAAGAAAGCCAACATGGTGACTTTGATGCCTTGTTTTTCATTGTCCTTGTTGGTCATCACGCGGAATGCCTCTAAGTCAGTAATGTCAGCATCTTCGTGATAGGTCACAGCTGGAATCATGACCCAATTGCGAGACAAATTGGCGGCTGATAATTTTTGAATGCGTGAAAGCGGCTTGGTTTCTGTTTCACCAAATTTGCTGAAATCAATTTTTGGCCACGGCAATAAATTCAATCCACCGGATGCTGCTACAGGAGCTCCTGCTGGCGATGCCGCTTGCCCGGTCATGATGTTTTTCACATAAGCCTGAACGTCTTCTTGAGAAATTCTGCCCTTTGCTGAAGTTCCAATCACCTTGGTCACATCAACACCGAGTTCTCTGGCGTATTTACGTACAGATGGGCTTGCGTGACTGATCGCACCTGTTGATGGAATAGATTCCGTGCGTGGTACTGATGTTTGAGGCGCACTCTGAACTGGTGTTGGGACGCTTGCTGGAGCACTTACTTGAGGCGCTGCCGCAGAAGCTTTACTAAGAACCGGAACTGGTGAAGCACCTACTGATGAAGATTCTAGAATCACCACCAAATCACCTTCAGAAATACTTTCTCCGACTTTAACTTTAACTTCCTTCACCACGCCAGCGTGAGAAGAAGGCACATCCATGGTGGCTTTATCTGATTCCAAGGTCACCAAAGATTGCTCTTTTTCAACCACATCACCCGGCTTTACGTGAACCTCGATCACGGGAACGCCTTTGTAATCGCCGATATCTGGAACAGTCACATTCACCAAACCACCGGTTGCTGCTGCAGATGCTGGCGCGGCTGCAGGCGCTGCTACTTTTTGAGGTGCAGCAGGCGCAGGAGTTGGGGCAGGCTTCGCTGAAGATGAGGCAGCTTCTTCCAAAAGAATTACCACATGACCTTCAGAAATACTTTCTCCGACTTTAACTTTAACTTCCTTCACCACGCCAGCGTGAGAAGAAGGCACATCCATGGTGGCTTTATCTGATTCCAAGGTCACCAAAGATTGCTCTTTTTCAACCACATCAC
>JBEIOY010000025.1:0-12702 GCA_040377355.1 Burkholderiaceae bacterium
CATTAAATGGAATACAGCGATTGGGTAAGCAGATACGCCCAAGGCCACTGTCATGTAACCGAGTTGTGACAAAGTTGAATAAGCCACCACGCGCTTGATGTCGTTTTGCACAATGCCCAAGAAACCCATGAACAAAGCAGTGATTGATCCAATGATCAACACAAATGACAAAGCTGCATCAGATAGCTCAAACAATGGTGACATACGGCTCACCATGAAAATACCTGCCGTCACCATCGTGGCCGCGTGAATCAAAGCGGAAATCGGTGTTGGACCTTCCATTGAGTCTGGCAACCAAACGTGCAATGGGAATTGTGCAGACTTACCCATCGCGCCGATGAACAAGCAAACGCAGGCCACCGTGACTAAATTCCAATCAGTGCCAGGTAAAACCTGTTGAACCAACAAATCCTTCTGAGCAAATACACCGTCATAACTCATGCTGCCGGTGTAAGCCAATAAAAGACCAATACCAAGAATGAAACCAAAGTCACCCACACGGTTGACCAAGAAGGCTTTCATATTGGCGAAGATCGCGGTTGGCCGCTTGTACCAGAAACCAATCAACAAATAAGAGACCAAGCCAACAGCTTCCCAGCCAAAGAACAACTGCAAGAAGTTATTGCTCATCACCAACATCAACATGGAGAAGGTGAACAAAGAAATATATGAGAAGAAACGCGCGTAACCCTCGTCTTCAGCCATGTAACCAATGGTGTAAATGTGCACCATCAATGAAACAAAGGTCACCACGACCATCATCATGGCAGTCAATGGGTCGACCAAGAAGCCAACTTCAAGACTCAACTCACCCAATTGCATCCAGGTGTAGATTGTCTCGTTGAATCGTGCACCTGCCATCACATCATTCAAGACCATGAATGAAAGGATGCATGAGATAGCCACGCCTAAAATTGTGACCGTGTGTGCAGCTGAGCGACCAATGAGATTGCCCAAGAATTTAGTGCCAAATAAACCAGCGATCGCAGCACCCACCAATGGGGCTAATGGAATGGCCAGTAATACAAGAGGGTTCAAGATTGGAGTAGTCATATGATCTGTCTTAACCCTTCAGTTGTCCGAGGTCTTCAGCATGGATTGTGTCCAGCTTACGGAACATCGTGACCAAAATTGCCAAGCCAATGGCTGCTTCTGCAGCTGCCACTGTCAAAATAAAGAATACGAATACTTGGCCAGCCATATCTCCAAGATAGTGAGAGAAGGCAATGAAGTTCAAATTAACGGCCAACAACATCAATTCCAAAGACATCAACAACACAATGATGTTCTTGCGATTCAAGAAAATGCCAACCACGCCAATGGCAAACAAAATGGCAGCCAACACTAAGTAATGAGCTAAGGTGATTGTCATGAATAAATCCTTTTTCCGAAATGTCTCATCATCACTGTCCTAAGATTCTTTATTGGCTGATGAATCAGCATTCATAGAGGTGACCATGCGCACACGATCTTCTTTTCTTGTGCGAATTTGATCAGGAATATTTTGTGTTTTGGTGTCTTTGCGACGACGCAAAGTCAAAGCAACTGAAGAAATAATAGCCACCAACAAAATAATGCCGGCGACTTCAAAGCTGAACAGGTACTCGGTATAAAGCAAGATACCCAAAGCCTTGGTATTGTTTGCAGCAGCGACAGGATCCATGTTTCTGATTGGCTGGCTGGTACCGATAAAGCCACGAATCAACACAATCGCCATCTCAGCCACAATCACCGCACCCACCAAAGAAGCCACTGGCATGTATTGCTTGAAGCCTTTGCGCAAATGATCCAAGTCGAGGTCCAGCATCATGACCACAAACAAGAACAAGACCATCACCGCACCCACATAGACCAAGACCAACAAGATAGCCAAAAACTCAGCGTGCAAAAGCATCCAGATTGCGGCAGCTGTAAAGAAAGATAAAACCAAGAACAATGCAGCATGAACTGGATTGCGAGCAGTGATCACGCGCAAAGCAGCCATCACCAAAATGGCGGCAAAGATGTAAAAGAGGATTGATTTAGGTTCTAGCATCATTTGTATTTAGCATCCGCTGTTTTATTTGCAGCGATTTCGTTTTCATAACGATCGCCTACTGCTAACAACATGTCTTTCGTGAAATACAAGTCGCCACGCTTTTCACCGTGGTACTCATGAATATGTGTTTCAACAATCGCATCCACTGGGCAAGCCTCTTCGCAAAAGCCACAGAAAATACATTTAGTTAAATCGATGTCATAACGCGTGGTTCTACGAGTGCCATCATCACGCTGATCTGATTCAATCGTGATGGCCATGGCTGGGCATACTGCTTCACATAGTTTGCAAGCAATGCAACGCTCTTCACCATTCGGGTAGCGACGCAAAGCGTGCAAGCCACGAAAACGTGGAGACATTGGGGTTTTTTCTTCAGGGTATTGCACAGTGATCTTTGGCTTAAACAAATACTTGCCAGTCAAAGCCATGCCTTGCAATAACTCTCTTAAGAGCAGGCTACCAAAGAATTCGCGGATACGTTGGAACATTTTTAAATCCTCGCCTTATTTCCAAATATTCCAGGGTGACAAGACCCAAGCACCGACCAACAAGATCCAGAAGATCGAGATGGGAATAAATACCTTCCAACCCAAACGCATGAGTTGGTCATAGCGGTAACGTGGGAATGACGCACGCAACCAAATAAAACAAGATAAGAAGAAGAATGTCTTGGCAATCAACCAGAAAATGCCTGGAATGTCGCGCAAGATTGGTAAGTCAACAATTGGAGCCCAACCACCAAAGAATAGGATGGAAGTCAAAGCAGCAATCAAAATCATGTTGGCATATTCAGCCAAGAAGAACATCGCAAAAGCCATGCCCGAGTATTCAATCATGTGACCAGCAACAATCTCAGATTCACCTTCAACGACATCGAATGGATGACGATTCAACTCAGCAACGCCTGAGATGAAATAAATCAAGAACATTGGCAATAACGGCAACCAGTTCCAAGATAAGAAGTTCAAACCGATGCTGGCGAAGTAACCCGTTTGCTGAGATTTCACAATATCGCTCAAGTTCAAAGTACCAGAGACAACTAAAACTGCAGCAAGCGCAAAGCCCATTGCAATCTCATATGAAACCATTTGAGCTGAGGCGCGCATCGCGCCCAAGAAAGCGTATTTAGAGTTCGATGCCCAACCAGCCAATATCACGCCATAAACACCAACAGATGTGATCGCCATCACATACAACAAACCGGCATTGACATCAGCTAAGACCATCTCTGCTTGAAAAGGAATCACAGCCCAAGCAGCGAAGGCAGGAGCAATCACCATCACGGGAGCGACAATGTATAAAACTTTGCTGGCCTTGCTTGGAATAATGACTTCTTTGAGCAATAACTTAAGAGCATCAGCGATTGGCTGCAATAAGCCAAAAGGACCCACTCGATTAGGCCCTAAACGAACGTGCATCCAACCAATTAACTTACGTTCCCAAAGGGTCAGATAAGCCACACAAGCAAACATCGGTAGAACAATGGTCACAATCTTCATCAAAGTCCAAACGATGGGCCAGGCCATTTCGCCGAACATTGATAAACCGTGGGTGTTGATTGTCTGAATAAAGTCGGTCATACACGCTCCACAGATAACTGACCAAACATTCCACCTAATTGAGCACTGAACACTGTGCCTGCAGAAAGTCTGACAACACCACTGCTCAATGCACGCTCCTCTGTTACCGGCATGTCCACTGATGATCCAGCTTGAGTAACACGCACAACATCACCTTCTTTCAGTTGCAGTTGCATCATGAGATCTGTTGGTACACCCAACTTCAACGCTTTTTTGGCATCTTGCGTCAATTGCAAAGCAGGCGCACGACGCACAATCGCATCAGTTGAATGAATCGTCACGTCTGTCAATCGCTCAATCGCTGGCGTGAATGTGCTGGTGATCGCAGGCACGGTGGATGTGGTGTTGTTTAACTGCTCAGCAAAGTTTTTAGGAACAGCTTCATCTAAAACCTCATCAGAACTGTTGAAGTAAAAACCATCCATGTTCATCAAGCTACCAAGCACGCGGAGCACTTTCCATGCGGGACGAGCTGAGCCCAAAGGCTTGACCACAGCTTGTGCGGTTTGTAAGCTACCTTCTAAATTGATGAAGCTACCAGAGGTTTCTGTGTACGGCGTGATAGGCAATAGAACATCGGCTACTTCACGAAGTTCAGCACTATCAAATGCAGTCATCGCAATCACTGTGCCAGCTTTTGCTAAAGCTTGCTTGGCCAACTGCGGATCCGGCAAGTCTGCGCCAGGTTCGATATTTAAGAGCACTACTGCTTTGAGGTTTTTAGCCATCAAGCCATTGATGCCTGATACAGAAACAGCTTTAACGATGTGCGCACCAACAGCATTACCACCCTCAGGCAAGAATCCCAAAGTAGCTTCTGTTTGGCTTGCAATGAACTGTGCGTAAGCGTGTAATTGTGCGAACTGGGGATGAGCCATGGCGGCTGCGCCCAAGAACACAGCTTTACGCTCACCGCTTAACAAACTATCAGCAATGGCTTTTGCTTGAGCACTGATGGCTGCATTGCTCGGAGCGCTCACGCCCTTCGCTTGCGCAACTGCTGCAGCAACGCCGGCTAATTCAGCTGGCCAATTAGCTGGTGAAACTTGAGCGCTGGCAGCCACTGGCATCAACCAGTCCTCAGTGCTGGCACCCAAACGGGTCACTTTTAAGCCACGCTTGGTGGCCGCACGAACTCTGGCAGCCAATAGGGGCTGATCTTTGCGCAAGAAACTACCGATGAAGAAAGCTCTTTGTAATTGGCTCACTTCAGCAATCTTCATGCCTAACCATGGGGCTATGGATGCGCCACTCACATCTTGAGCGCGCAAACGTGTTTCAGTATTGTCAGAACCCAAACCAGTCATGAGTGTTTTAAGCAGGTACAACTCTTCAACGCTTGACATCGGGTGAGCCAGAGCAGCGATGGCATCAGAACCATGGTCCTCTTTAATGGATGACAATGAGCGTGCCACATAATCTAGAGCAGACTCCCAGTCTGTCTCAATCCATTGGTTGTCTTGCTTGACCATTGGATTTTTCAAACGGTCTTTGCTATTCAAGCCTTCATAAGCAAAGCGATCTTTATCGCTGATCCAGCATTCATTGATGGCTTCATTCTCTAAAGGCACGGTGCGCAATACTTGATTTGCTTTGGTTTGCATCACCACGTTTGAACCCATAGAGTCATGAGGGCTCACAGAGCGCTTGCGGCCTAATTCCCAAGTACGTGCTGAGTAACGGAATGGCTTGCTGGTCAAAGCACCCACTGGGCAAAGATCAATCATGTTGCCAGACAACTCTGAGTCAACGGTCTTACCAACGAATGAAGTGATTTCTGAATGCTCGCCACGGTTGAGCATGCCTAACTCCATCACGCCAGCAATCTCTTGGCCAAAACGAACACAACGAGTGCAATGAATACAACGGCTCATCTCTTCCATTGAAATCAATGGGCCCACATTCTTGTGGAACACCACGCGCTTTTCTTCATCGTAACGTGATGTGGTTTTACCGTAACCCACAGCCAAGTCTTGTAATTGACACTCACCACCTTGATCGCAAATTGGACAATCCAAAGGATGGTTGATCAATAAAAATTCCATTACTGATTTTTGTGCTTGTACTGCTTTTTCTGAATGCGTGAACACTTTCATGCCAGGTGTCACAGGTGTTGCGCACGCTGGCAAAGGTTTAGGGGCTTTTTCAACTTCAACCAAACACATGCGACAGTTAGCCGCAATCGATAATTTCTTGTGATAACAAAAATGAGGGATGTGCGTGCCAATTTTTTTGGCCGCATCCATCACCATAGAACCCTGTTGGATTTCTACTGTTTTGCCATCAATTTCGATTTCAACCATCTTATTTTCCTGTCGATCTCTTCGAATGCTTAAACGTAAGCCGGCACAATGCAGCGCTTGTGCTCAACGTGATACGCAAACTCATCCATGTAATGCTTCAACATGCCCCGCACAGGCATCGCCGCAGCATCGCCCAATGCACAAATTGTTCTACCTTGAATATTTGCAGCAACGTCGTTCAAAAGATCCAAGTCTTCTGGACGACCTTCTCCGTGCTCAATGCGATTCACAATGCGCCACAACCAACCGGTACCTTCACGGCATGGTGTGCACTGACCACATGATTCTTCGTGATAGAAATAAGATAAACGCAATAGCGACTTCACCATGCAGCGCGTCTCATCCATCACAATCACAGCACCTGAACCCAACATTGAACCTGCTTTGGCAATGCTGTCATAGTCCATGTCTGTGTCCATCATCATCGCACCTGGGATGACTGGCGCTGATGAACCACCGGGAATCACTGCTTTGATTTTTTTACCGCCGCGCATACCGCCAGCCAACTCTAAAAGAGTGGCAAAAGATGTGCCCAATGGAATCTCATAGTTACCAGGACGTTCTACGTCGCCAGAGATTGAGAAAATCTTTGTGCCACCGTTATTGGGTTTACCCAACTTGGCATAAGCCTCACCACCAATTTGAAAAATGAATGGCACGGCTGAGAAAGTTTCAGTGTTATTGATCGTGGTTGGTTTGCCATACAAACCAAAACTGGCTGGGAAAGGGGGTTTGAAGCGTGGCTGACCTTTTTTGCCTTCTAAAGATTCTAAAAGCGCTGTTTCTTCGCCGCAAATGTATGCGCCCCAACCATGGTGGGCATGTAATTGGAAGGAGAACTCAGACCCGCAAATCTTATTGCCCAAAAATCCTGCAGCGCGAGCTTCTTCTAGCGCTTCTTCAAAGCGCACATATTCATTCCAAATTTCGCCATGAATGTAGTTGTAACCAACGGCAATACCCATTGCGTATGCAGCAATCGCCATGCCTTCAATCAAAGCATGCGGGTTATAACGCTGGATGTCGCGATCTTTGAATGTGCCAGGCTCACCTTCGTCGGTGTTGCACACCAAGTATTTGTCACCAGGGAACTGACGTGGCATAAAACTCCACTTCAAACCCGTCGGGAAACCTGCGCCACCTCGGCCACGCAGACCAGATGCTTTTACTTCAGCAATCACCGCTTCAGGCGTGATGCCTTCAGTCAAAATTCTTTTGAGCTGAGCATAACCACCGCGAGCCACGTAATCTTTTAAACGCCAGTTATCGCCATTAAGACCCGCAAGGATCAAAGGCTGAATGTGGCGTGTATGCAAACTGGTCATACTGCACCTCCAGCCGCATTAACATTTGAATTTGCTTTGGCCTTTAGCTCATCAATCAAAGCGTCTAATTTGTCATTGCTCATAAAACTGCACATGGTTTTATTGTTCACAATCGCCACAGGCGCATCTCCACAAGCACCCATGCACTCACCCTCTTTTAAGGTGAAGGTGCCGCAAGGTGTTGTTTCGTTGTAATCAATGCCTAATTTTTTCTTCAAGTACTCACCGGCACGAGTTCCGCCAGAAAGTTCGCAGGGCAAGTTGGTGCAAACAGCTAGCTTGAATTTGCCAACAGGTTTGGTGTCGTACATGTTGTAAAACGTTGCAACCTCTTGCACAGCAATCGGTGGCATTTCTAAAATGGCAGCAATTTCTTCGATTGACTCAGGCGTGATCCATCCGTATTGGTCTTGAGCAACCACCAATGCGGCCATCACAGCAGACTGTTTTTGATCGGCCGGATACTTGGCAATGTTGCGATTGATTTCAGCGCGAGCTTGTGGGGACAGCATATGTTCTCTTATCCTTTTAGCGGTCAATCTCGCCGAACACAATGTCCTGCGTACCAATAATAGTTACAGCATCGGCCAACATGTGGCCCTTTGCCATTTCATCTAATGCTGATAAATGCACAAAGCCTGGTGCGCGAATCTTCAAACGGTAAGGTTTGTTAGCGCCATCAGAAATTGCATAAATACCGAACTCACCTTTTGGATGTTCAACGGCAGCATAAGCTTCACCTGCAGGAACGTGAATGCCTTCTGTGAACAACTTGAAGTGGTGAATCAATTCTTCCATGTTGGACTTCATGTCAACACGTTTTGGACTGGTGATTTTGTGGTTGTCACTCATCACTGGACCAGGATTGGCTCTTAACCATTTGATACATTGCTGAATGATTTTGTTGGACTGGCGCATTTCTTCAACACGCACCAAGTAACGATCATAAGAATCGCCGTTAACACCTACTGGAATATCAAAATCTAATTTACTGTAAACCTCATACGGTTGCTTTTTACGCAAATCCCATTCAATGCCTGAGCCACGCAACATGGCGCCTGTGAAACCAAGCTGTAAAGCACGCTCAGGGGTTACCACGCCAATACCAACCAAACGCTGTTTCCAAATACGGTTATCCGTCAAGAGAGTTTCATACTCATCAACATACTTTGGAAATCTGGTGGTGAAGTCTTCAATGAAATCCAACAAAGAACCTTGGCGGTTTTCGTTTAATTTCTTCACAGCTTTTTCACCACGAATCTTATTGGCCAAGTACTGAGGCATGGTGTCTGGCAAATCACGGTACACGCCACCTGGACGGTAGTAAGCCGCATGCATACGAGCACCAGAAACGGCTTCGTACATATCAAATAAATCTTCGCGCTCGCGGAAGGCGTACAAGAACACCGCCATCGCACCCACGTCTAAGCCATGACAACCAATCCACAACAAGTGATTGAGTAAACGAGTGATCTCATCAAACATCACACGAATGTATTGCGCACGCTCTGGAACTTCAATTTGCAATAGCTTTTCAATGGCCATCACATAAGCGTGCTCATTGGCCATCATCGACACATAGTCCAAACGATCCATGTACGGAACGTTTTGCACCCAAGTTCTGGTTTCTGCTAATTTCTCAGTGGCGCGATGCAACAACCCAATGTGTGGATCTGAGCGCTGAATCACTTCACCATCTAACTCCAAAACCAAACGCAACACGCCGTGAGCGGCTGGGTGCTGTGGGCCAAAGTTCAGGGTGTAATTTTTAATGTCAGCCATGATTAAGAACCGTAGCTTTCTTCGCGAATCACTCGCGGGGTTACCTCGCGAGGATCAATCGTGACAGGCTGATAAATCACTCTCTTTTGCTCTGGGTCATAACGCATTTCTACGTTGCCAGAGATTGGGAAATCTTTTCTGAACGGATGACCGATGAAACCATAGTCTGTCAAAATGCGGCGCAAATCATCATGGCCATCAAACAAGATACCAAATAAGTCAAAGGCTTCACGCTCAAACCAGTTTGCCGAATTCCAGATGGGTGTCACAGAAGCGACCAATGGGAAATGATCCACTGGTGCAAACACACGAAGACGCAAACGCCAGTTGTGTTTCACAGATAACAAGTGACTCACAGCAGCAAAACGAGGACCTTCCCAGGTTGAGTTGTCGTACTCGCTGTAGTCAACGCCGCACAAGTCCATCAACTGATCAAAGCCTAAACTTGGCTCATCTCTTAAAGTTTTAGCTACTTCTAAATAGTCTTCTGAGCGCACCACCAAAGTAAGTTCACCAAGCGCCTCGTGTAAACGAGAAACTTTACTCCCCAATATTTTTTCTAAGCGCTCTCTCAGCACGGATAGGGTGTCTGACATCTCAGGCCTTTCTCGCAATCGTGCTAGTGCGCTTGATCTTGGCTTGCAATTGAATGATGCCGTACATCAAAGCTTCAGCAGTTGGAGGGCACCCTGGCACATAAACGTCCACAGGAACGATGCGGTCGCAACCGCGAACCACAGAATAAGAGTAATGGTAGTAACCGCCGCCGTTAGCGCATGATCCCATCGAGATCACCCAACGTGGCTCAGGCATCTGGTCATACACCTTGCGCAAAGCTGGTGCCATCTTGTTACACAAAGTACCAGCCACAATCATCAAATCAGATTGGCGCGGTGATGGTCTGAACACAACACCAAAACGATCCAAGTCATAACGTGAAGCACCGGCGTGCATCATTTCAACCGCACAACAGGCTAAACCAAAAGTCATTGGCCAAAGAGAACCCGTTCTCGTCCAGTTGATGAGCTTATCGGCCGATGTGGTGACAAAACCTTCTTTTAAGATACCTTCAATAGCCATGTTTTATCTTCACTCCCAGTTAAGGGCGCCCTTCTTCCAGATGTAGGCAAAGCCAATCACGAATTCCAACAAGAAAATAACCATAGATATGTAGCCGGGCCAGCCAATTTCAGATAAAGCCACGCCCCAAGGGAATAAAAATGCTGTTTCTAGGTCGAATAGAATAAAAAGGATGGCGATCAAGTAATAACGCACATCAAATTTCATGCGCGCATCTTCGTATGCGTCAAATCCGCACTCATAAGGAGAGATTTTTTCAGCGTCAGGCTTATTGGCTCCGAGCAATTTGCCTAGACCCATGGGCGCAAGACCAACACCAATCCCCACTAATATGAATAGCAATACGGGGAAATAAGCTTCTAAGTTCAAGAGCGTTCCAATTCGTAACTCTAAGTAACAATTACATATTTTCGCTAACTGGTCTTGCAGCTTTCTGACAAGCGGCAAAACCACCCTATTTGGTGCCGTCGGCGAGACTCGAACTCGCACAGCTTACGCCACTACCACCTCAAGATAGCGTGTCTACCAATTCCACCACGACGGCATACGGTAAAACCCTTAGATTTTAGCTTATTGCCGCTTTTCTAGAGCAGTTTTTTAAGCTTTTAAGGGCTTATCTTGGGACACTTTGACCAGAACCGGTCACTGGGGCAACCGGTGAGCCTGGCGCAGCTGTTGCTGGCGTAGAAACTTCACCAGCTGGGGCTGTCACAGGGGCGCTGGTGCCTGATAAAACACCTGCGTTTTGTGATTTGGTTGAACTAAAGAAAGTGATGCCTAATGTGGACAAAAAGAATACCGTGGCAAATACAGCAGTCACGCGAGACAAGAAGTTGGCTGAACCTGCAGCACCAAATAAGCCGCCTGAAGATCCACCGCCAAACGCTGCACCCATATCGGCGCCCTTACCTTGCTGAACTAGAACCAATGTAATCACTCCAATTGCAGTGATGATTTGCAACACAACCAATATAGTCTTTAACAATTCCATCTAAGTCTCCAAAAACAAATTTATTTACACGCTTGGCATAAAGCCAAAAAATCTTTTGCATTCAACGATGCGCCACCCACCAAACCACCATCAATATCTGGCATCGCCAACAAATCTTTAGCATTATCAGGCTTTAAGCTGCCACCATACAAAATTGCCACTTTTGAGGCAGCAGCGTCATCAAATTTCGCTAGCTGCAAACGCAACTCCCGATGCACGTCTTGAGCTTGGGCTGGGGTGGGTACTTTTCCAGTGCCAATCGCCCAAACAGGCTCATAAGCAATGATGCAAGACCCAATTTGACCTTGCAGTAAATCTAGAACAGCCTGCAGCTGACGGCGAACAACTACCAAGGTTTTACCATCATCATGCTCAACCTCTGTCTCGCCCACGCAGATGATGGGAGTGATATTAGCTTGCAAACAAGCTTTGGCTTTTCTGGCAACCAAGCCATCACCTTCTTGATGAAATTGACGGCGCTCAGAGTGTCCAACAATTGCATACTGACAAGCAAATTCTTGCAACATTTTTGCACTGACATCACCGGTGTATGCACCATTAGGATGATCAGAGACATCTTGGGCGCCACAGGCAATCGGTGACTTGGCCAACAATTGGCTGACTTGCGACAAATACGGGTAGGGCACACACAAAGCTGTGCGCATGCCTAGTAGACTTTTTAAAAAATCTTGGTTACTCAATAACTCTTCAATGAGTTGCTGATTGGCAGCCATGCTGCCATTCATTTTCCAGTTGCCAATGATGGTCAAGGGTCTCATTAAAGTCTCATTTAATTAACAGTTAACACTATCTTACCAATGTGCTGGCTTGATTCCATCAATTGATGGGCCTTGGCAGCAGCTTCCAATTCAAATATTTCATGTATGACTGGTTTGATCTTTTTAGACTCCAGCAACGGCCAAACGTGCGCCCTCAACGACCTTGCAATGGCACCTTTGAAATCAACAGATCTAGGTCTCAAAGTTGATCCAGTAATGGTCAAACGTCTACGCAAAACTTGACTCGCATCCACTTCTGAAATTTTACCGCCCTGATTGGCAATGATCACAATTCGGCCATCATCTGCCAAACAATTAATTTCTCTACCTACATAAGGACCCGCAACCATATCCAAAATAACGTTGACACCTTTGCCATTTGTAAAAGCTTTAACCTCTTCCACAAAATCTTGGCTTCGATAGTTCACAGCCAACACGGCGCCCAGCTTTTTACAGGCCGCAGCTTTTTCATCACTACCAACAGTCACAATCACATCATGGCCCAAAGCAGTCACGAGCTGAATGGCTGTTACACCAATGCCGCTGCTCCCACCATGAACCAATAAAATTTCTTTGCCACGGCCATCTAGACCTAAGCGACCACGATCAAATACATTGCTCCAAACGGTGAAAAATGTTTCTGGGATACTCGCTGCTTCAACATCTGAGAAACCTTTGGGCATCGGTAAACATTGCGCTAATGGAGCAATGCAATACTCCGCATACGCACCACCAACTACCAGAGCGCAAACCCGACTACCCACTTCCAAACTAAAAAAATTATCAGGGTGCGCAATATCGCCACCGATGATTTCACCTGCCAA
>JBEIOY010000126.1:0-4150 GCA_040377355.1 Burkholderiaceae bacterium
ACAACCCTTATCCCTTGATAAGTTTGGCGACCCACTTCATTCTTTTAATGCATTCACTACAAGCGTTTGTAATTTGCGGCCAAGCTCAAGGGGCAGCGTTCACATTACCTCTAAAGAGTTGGGTGAGGCACCAGCAATTAATCCTAACTACTTGGCTTCTGCTGAGGATAAGCAGGTTGCGCTGGACGCACTTCGCTACACAAGAACCATCATGCAACAAAAGGCCTTTAATGATTTTGATGTTGAAGAGTTTCGTCCTGGCGCGGCTTATCAATCGGATGAAGAATTGTTAATGCAAATCGGCGAAATTGCCACAACGATTTTCCACCCTGTGGGCACATGCAAAATGGGCAAGTCTGATGATCCCATGGCAGTCGTTGATTCTGAATTGCGTGTGATCGGGCTGCAGAGTCTGCGAGTTGTTGACGCAAGCGTTATGCCGTTGATCACTTCTGGCAACACTGCTGCGCCGACGATGATGATTGCACAAAAAATAGCTGACAAAATTTTGGCTGACAACGAATAATGGAATTTGACTTTTTCCATTGGACAGCCCTGCTGTTATTCATTGCTGCCTTTGGCGCCGGTTTTGTAGATTCGGTCGCCGGCGGCGGCGGGTTGATACAGGTCCCCGCTTTATTTGCCATCTACCCAAATGCAAGCCCTGCAACTTTATTGGGCACAAACAAGCTTGCATCAATTGGCGGAACGTTAATTGCGGCTAAAAGATACCTAAAAGTTGTTAAACTGCCATATTTTATTGTAATTCCTGCGATTGTGGCCGCCTTCATCGGCTCATTTTCTGGCGCAGCCGTGGTTAAAAGCATGTCTGCTGACGTTTTTCGGGTATTGCTCCCCATTATTTTGATTGCTTTGTTGGTTTACACCATCAAACAGCCCGCAATGGGCATGGCTCATGTACCGATTGTTGATGGAAGAAAAAAAATAGTGCACGCTCTGCTTCTGGGCGGAGTTGTTGGCTTTTACGATGGCTTCTTTGGCCCCGGAACTGGCAGTTTTTTGTTGATCGGCTTTATTCGGATCTTTGGCTTTGACTTTTTGCACGCATCAGCCGCAACCAAACTGGTCAATGTAACAACTAATTTCGCGGCCATATTGTTGTTCGCTTCATTTGGCCATATTGCGTGGCAAATTGGCTTTGCCATGATGGGCCTTAATATTGCTGGAAGCATCCTTGGAACCCATTACGCCATGCGGCACGGTAATACGTTTATTAGAAAAGTCTTCGTTGGGGTTGTTGCGGCACTGATTCTAAAGACAGTATTCGATGCTTTGCGCTATTTTGAGGTCATCGCTTAGGCGCACAAAACGTTTCACGTGAAACACTCACATTTTGGCAAAACGATTGAGTCTAACAAGCGGGGGTGATATCATCGCCGCCCTAAGCAAGGTTTTCTATGGACTTTTCAATTAAATATGATGTGATAGTGATTGGCGGCGGTCACGCTGGCTCAGAGGCCGCTTTGGCCTCAGCCAGAATGGGTTGCCGCACCCTGCTTTTGACTCATAGCATAGAAACCTTGGGCGCAATGAGTTGCAACCCCTCAATTGGCGGAATTGGAAAAGGCCATCTGGTCAAAGAGATTGACGCCCTTGGGGGCGCAATGGCTGAAGTTACTGATTTGGCCGGAATACAGTTCAGGATATTAAACTTCAGCAAAGGCCCTGCCGTAAGAGCTACCAGGGCTCAGGCAGATCGCGCTCTTTACAAGACCGCCATGCGCTCCAAGTTAGAAAACCAAGAAAACCTGACTATTTTCCAGGCGGCAGTTGATGATTTGATTGTTCGTGATGATCAGGTGTGTGGCGCAACAACTCAATTGGGCTTGAGCTTTTATGCGGCCCAAGTTGTTTTAACTGCCGGAACCTTTTTAGATGGAAAAATACACGTTGGTTTAGACAATCACTCGGGTGGCCGCGCAGGAGACCCTGCTGCCATTCGACTCTCCTCTAGATTAAAAGAATTAAAGTTGCCGCAGGGACGCCTTAAGACAGGCACACCACCCAGAATTGATGGGCGCACCATTAACTTTTCTATGATGCAAGAGCAGCCTGGTGACTTGGATCCTTTGCCGGTCTTCTCTTATTTGGGGCGACCAGAATTTCATCCGAAGCAGCTTCCTTGCTGGATCAGCCATACCAACGAAAAAACCCACAAGATTATTCGTGGTGGACTTGATCGTTCCCCGATGTATACCGGAGTGATTGAGGGTGTTGGCCCAAGATACTGCCCCTCCATAGAAGACAAGATACATCGATTTGCTGGTAAGGATAGCCATCAAATATTCTTAGAGCCCGAGGGTCTTACAACTCACGAATTCTATCCAAACGGTATTTCAACAAGCTTACCTTTTGATGTTCAGTGGAATTTGGTGAGAAGTATTCGGGGGCTTGAAAATGCCATGATTGTCCGTCCTGGCTACGCCATTGAATACGACTACTATGACCCAAGAGGTTTGAAGCCAAGCTTGGAAACCAAAGCAATCAAGGGGCTGTTTTTTGCTGGCCAAATCAACGGTACAACTGGGTATGAAGAGGCTGCTGCACAGGGTTTGCTGGCCGGCATCAATGCGGGATTGAGCGCCAAAGGTAAGGATGCGTGGTATCCAAGGCGTGATCAGGCCTATTTGGGTGTTTTGGTGGACGATTTGATCACCAAGGGAGTTCAAGAGCCCTATCGGATGTTCACAAGCCGAGCTGAATATCGTTTAAGCCTCAGAGAAGACAATGCAGATGCCCGGTTAACTGAGCAAGGTCGTGAGCTGGGGCTGGTCAATGATCGTCGCTGGGAGTTCTTCTGCAAAAAGCAAGAGGCTGTTTCACGTGAAACACAGAGACTTAAGTCAACATGGGTGAGTCCGAAGCTGATTAACCCAGCAGAGTCAGAGTTTTTGCTTGGTCAGGTCATTGCCCACGAATACAGTCTAGCGGAGCTATTAAAGCGACCTGGAATCACCTACGAAAACCTCACAACATCATTTGACGGTCGATGGTCAGCAGAGCCGCTTGATCAAGATGTTGTTTTGAGAGATCAAATTGCCGAGCAGGTTGAGATTGCTATTAAATACCAAGGGTATATCGATAGACAGGCCTTAGAAATTGCCCGCCATGCCTATCATGAAGAAATGACCCTGCCCCCAGATATCAACTATTCAAAAGTTTTGGGTTTATCGATGGAGGTTCAGCAAAAGCTTGATCTTCATAAGCCGGACACACTGGGTCAGGCCTCAAGGGTTTCTGGCGTTACGCCAGCGGCCATTTCTTTGCTCTTGATTCACTTAAAAAAGGGCTTGGGTCGACGCCCGAGCGCTGATTAATGGAAAAGGATTCTCAAGAGGCCTTGCTTGGACAATTAAGCGATGGTGTTCGAAGTCTTCATTTGAACATTTCCAAGGAAACTGTTCAGCGCTTATTGGACTATTTAATCGAATTTCAGCGATGGAATAAAACTCATAATTTGTCTTCGATTCATGATTTAAATCAGTCGGTTACGCTGCACTTATTAGATTCACTGGCCGTGCTCCCGTATTTAGATAAATACATCGACCGCATGCCAAAATCCGAAGAGGTTTTTACTCTGGCAGATCTTGGGTCGGGCGGAGGTCTTCCGGGAATTCCTCTCGCCATATGCCGCCCCGCATGGAAACTTCATTTGATGGAGGCCGTTCAGAAAAAGGCAGTCTTTTTGCAACACATTGCAACCAAGTTAAATTTAGACAATGTAAAAGTACACGGCGCAAGAATTGAGGATGCTGCACCAGGGTTAGCGTCATCAGTAAGTTGTTGTATTTCAAGGGCTTTTTCAGAGTTTGGCAAGTTCATATCATTATCCGAGCCCATGCTCAAGAAAGACGGCCTTTTGTGGGCCATGAAGGGCCGAGCCCTCGACGATGATTTAAAAACCATCCCAAGCACTTGGAAGATTCAAAATGATTATTTGTTCAGCGTCCCAGGGCTTGATGCCGAAAGAAGGCTCTATGAGCTGGCCCGCGTGAGAGAATTGAAAGCTTAATTAAAAGAAGACATTTATGGCAAGAATATTTTGTGTGGCAAACCAAAAAGGCGGCGTTGGCAAAACCACCACCACGGTTAATTTGGCAGCAAGCTTAGTAGCACAAAAGCAACGCGT
>JBEIOY010000094.1:0-5681 GCA_040377355.1 Burkholderiaceae bacterium
GCCTTACTTGGGCCATAGGCTAGAGATTGTGGCAAGCCACTGTAGCCAGCAACACTGCTCACAATAGCAATGCCACCAGATTGTTGTTGGATGAAATCAGGCAAAGTGATTGAGCAAGCGCTCATTGCACCAATGATGTTGGTGTTGATAATGTCAGTGGCCTTGACCAAGTCAAAGTTATCGGCACGCATGGGCTCGTAGATGCCAGAAACATAAAGAAGTAAATCAATGCCTCCCCATGTTTGCTTGATTGATTGATAGGCAGAATTCAGTTCATCATTACTTTGCGCATTGGCTGGCAAGCAAAGAGTTTGATCATTTGGCCATTTTTCTTGAATGGCCTTGAGCTTATCAATGCGACGCGCACTGAGAGCTACCTTGGCACCATGACTCAGAAAAGCTTTAGCGCATGCTTCGCCAATGCCGCTGGATGCGCCAATGATCCAGACTCTTTTACTGTAAAAACTAATCACTCGCTGATTAAGCGCCATTTGTATCAGACTTTCTTAGGGTGAATTGAATGACATCAGTGCTCTTCTCAGCAAATCCTGCAGCGCAGTACATCAAGTAAAGATTCCATAGGCGAATGAACTTTTGATCAAACCCTTGGGCTTTGATTGCTTCTAATTGCTGATTGAACTTTTCATGCCATAAGACCAAAGTTTTTTGATAGTCCTGCCCAAATCGATAAACGCTTTCAGTCACAAGCCCCTGCTTAGCAGCAGCCTCTTTGAATTTTTCTTCTGAAGGCAGCATGCCACCAGGAAACACGTATTGTTGAATAAAGTCAGAGCTGTTGCGATATTTTTCAAATAAGTTATCAGCAATAACAATCGTTTGAATGCAGGCTTTTTTACCTGGCTTTAAGCATCGCTGGAGCATCTCAAAGTAACTGGGCCAATAACTTTGACCGACTGCCTCAAACATTTCAATGGAAGCAATGCCATCGTACTGCTCTTGATGGTCTCGATAGTCTTGTAACAAAATTTGATGGCGACCCAAGCCTTTCGCTTGGATTCTTTCACCACGTTCACGCGCATACTTGGCCTGCTCTTCAGATATGGTTAGGCAGTCAATATCAACGCCATTTAAACAAGCCTGCTCCATCAGACCACCCCAACCACAACCAACTTCAAGAATTTTTTCTCCAGGAGCAACTGTGAGCGATTGAATGATTTTTTGATACTTAGCAATCTGAGCTTCTACCAAAGGGGTGTCTTTGTTATCAAAGCAAGCGCTTGAGTAGGTCATACTTGGGTCTAGCCAAAGGGCATAAAAAGCGTTGCCGATGTCATAGTGCGCATGAATATTTTTTTTGCTGCCAGCCTTGGTATTTTTATTGAACCAATGCTTGATTCGGTAACCTAAGCGACCCCACCAATTGCCATAGATGATGGTCTCGATTTCCTGTCTATTGGCTAATAGCAATCTAAGAAGCGATAAAAGATCGGGAGAGTCCCACAGGCCTTTGATGTAACTTTCTGCAAAACCAATATCGCCAGACTTTAAGCAAGCCTTGCAAACTTCCCAATCATGAATTTGAATGGTTGCTTCGATGCCGGCATGTGCACCCTTGAAGGTGAGCTGCTCTCCTTCGGGGCTGATGACCTGTAGTTGACCAACCTGAATGTTCTTCAGAAGAGAAAGAACCGCTTTGGCATGCCAAGGCAAACTTGGTAAGAAGCCATCAATGGTGTTGGTGTTTGAACTCATTTACTAACTTCCGTAGAAGGTGGTGTTGGTTTACTGTGAAATTGGACACCTTTTAACCATAAACGTAAAGCTTGCCAATGGATTCTGGCAATCACTCCAATACTCATGGCTGGATATCTAATCGCAGACCAAATGATACTTTTTAAATCAATATTCTGTTCAACTCCACTGACGCTGGTGATCAGAAGTGGCCCTTGGTCATGATATTCAATGCGCGCAACGTGCTGACCAGATTCTAATTTTGAGAAAAATCTGAATTGGTATTCACCTTTTACTTCGCAAAATGGCGACACATGAAAGACCTTATTGGATAAAAAGGATTGACCCCATTGAAGATGCTGACCTTTGGGGTCACTCAAAAGATAGCAATGCCTTTCGCCAAAAGTGTTATTGACTTCGGCCAAAATGGCCCTTGAGTCGCCTAAGCGATTCTCAAAAAACCAAAAGCTGACAGGATTGAATACATAGCCTAAAACCCGGGGAAATGTTTGAAGCCAAACTTCTCCATCGATGTCTGTGATGCCTTCGCTTTTAAGTAAATCAAGAGCCCACGCAAGAGAATCGCTTTCGCCTCTGCCATGGTCCTTGTCGTAGAAAGTCAGCCAAGAAAGCTTGTTATCGCCCAAGCCAATTTGAGAAATCCCCTTAGGGTTGGCTTTTCTCTGGCGCATCGGGATGCGCAAGGTGAAGACAGAATAGGCAAACTTATTAATGGCAGGTTTTAGCCGAGCATGTCGAACTTGGCCAAAACAAATTTTTGCAATGCTCATGCTGATAATGGTGTTTTTCTCGGGGATCTTAAAATTTCCTGGATTGCTTCAGCCACAAGTTCGCCCGAACGCAGGCCATCTTCATGGAAGCCATAACCAGTCCAAGCACCACAGTACCATGTATTGTTCAGGCCTTGTATTAAGGATAAGTTTTGTTGGGCAAGAATGGCTGCCTGATCAAAGACGGGGTGCGCATATTGAATGTCTGCATGAACTGTTTCGGCTTTAGGTTCAATCACAGGATTCAAGCTGACGATCACTGGTTGATCATTCCAACTTTCAGGCAATGGTTGCAGTTGGTTAATCAGGTAGTTAACGCAAACTTCTTGATCTTGATGATTTTCACTTCTGGCGCTTGCATAGTTCCAAGCAGCCCAACATTTTTTTTCTTTCGGCAACAAAGAGCTGTCGGTGTGCAAAACAGCACGGTTATCTTGATACTTAATAGAGCTAAGAATATTATTTTCTTCAACACTTGGATCTTCTAAGGCATCAAGCGCTTGGTCACTATGGCAGGCCATCACCACATGGTCATAACTGATCGCGCCATGGACGGTGCTGATGTTGACCTGATTACCATTTCTTGAAACAGAGCTGACGCGCTCACGAATAAATGAACCGCGATTTTTTTCAATGTGCGCGCACAATTTTTTGACGTATTCTCTGGACCCACCTTTGACGGTCAACCATTGAGGCCTGTCCGCAATTTGAATCAATCCATGGTTGAAACAAAATCTGATCATGGTTGCAATTGGGAATGCCAACATTTGAGTAACCGGACAGGACCAAATGGCTCCAACCATTGGTAAAAAATACCAATCTTGAAACTCTTGACTGAAGCCATGCTTTTTAATAAATTCGCCAACAGTTAAATCAAGCTCATCCAATTGTTTATCTGCAGCCAATTTTGTGCAAATTCGATTAAATCGAATGATGTCTTTGACCATGCGCAAGAATGACGGGCTCAAAATATTTTTTCTTTGAGCAAACAATGAGTCAATGCTGGTGCCCGACCATTCAAGTACATCACCATTGTGTTTGGGGATGGACACAGAGAAAGACATGTCAGATTTTGCAATCTCTACGTCAATTTCATGGAACAAGCGAATCAATCTTGGATAAGTTCTTTGATTGAATACTAAAAATCCGGTATCAACGCCGTGACTAACTTTGCCAGATGGGGTATCAAGGGTTAGATCAACTGTATTGCTGTGACCACCAATGTGACTGCCCCCTTCGTAAATGGTCACTTCGCAGTTATCTAATTTACTAAGAGCGTATGCACAGCCAAGGCCTGATATGCCAGCGCCAACGATGGCTATTTTCATGAGACTCTTTCATTGGCTTTAAATAAGAAAACCACAAGACACCCCTGAGCATAAATAAGGGAGGGAGAGAAACTGCGCTCAGCGGGCTTCATGTCTTGTGGTTAAAAG
Source organism: Burkholderiaceae bacterium (assembly GCA_040377355.1). Taxonomy (GTDB): domain Bacteria; phylum Pseudomonadota; class Gammaproteobacteria; order Burkholderiales; family Burkholderiaceae; genus Polynucleobacter. The sequence continues at coordinate 3,920 of JBEIOY010000094.1, forward strand.
GGTTAATGGGCGTGTCGTTTATCTTTAGCTAACCATGCATAAGCAGAGTGGTTGTGAATAGATTCAAAATTTTCTGATGACACTTCGTATGCAATGACTTTTGCTGAGCCATCAAGTGCTACAGCAATGTCTCTAACTAAATCTTCAACAAATTTAGGATTGTCGTAAGCTTTTTCAGTGACGTATTTTTCATCTGGGCGCTTTAACAAACCCCATAGCTCACAAGAGGCTGCTTGTTCAGCTATTTTGATTAAATCTTCTGCATCCATATTTTCAGTGATCTCAGCGGCAATCACGATGTGCGAGCGTTGATTGTGAGCGCCGTACTCTGATATTTTTTTCGAGCAAGGGCACAGGCTGGTCACTGGAACCTGTACTTGAAGCGTGTAGCGCAATGCGCCTTTTTCAAACGCTGCCTTGATATGCAAATCGTAATCGAGCAAACTCTCGACACCGGATACTGGAGCCACTTTATTTAAGAAAAGTGGCATCTTCATATCAATATGACCCTCTGTGGCCTCTAGGCGATCTAACATAGCTGTCATCAGTTGTTTAACGGAATCAAACTCAAGTGGCGCATGTTGGTTTTGAAGAACCTCCAAAAATCTGGACATGTGAGTGCCTTTAACCTCTGATGGAAGCTTAACGGTCATATCAATCATTGCAACGCTTGCCTGTGAACCTGTTTTTGTTTTAATTTGAACAGGATGACGCACGGATTTAATGCCAACTTTCTGAATCACAATATTGCGCTCATCACGACTTGCCTGAACATCAGGAAGGAAAATCTTTTCTGGGGCATTCATTGCGGTTTCTCCTGAAGTAGCTTTTCAAGTTGAGCAACAATTTTTGTGCTGCTTGGAGATGTCATGCTGTTATATGCGTCCACGACATTGCCTTGACGGTCCACCAAATACTTGTAAAAGTTCCAACGAGGTTTGGTGCCCGTTTGTTCAATCAAGTGCTTAAAAAGCGGGTTTGCATTAGGGCCGGTGACAGATGATTTGGCAAACATGGGAAATTTAACGCCATAAGTATTGTGACAAAAATCGGCAATTTCTTTATTTGATCCCGGCTCTTGTTTGCCAAAGTCATTGGATGGAAAACCAAGAATGACCAAACCCTTGTCTTTGTACTGACTATAAAGTTTTTCTAAGCCATCATATTGGCTCGTAAAACCACAATAACTGGCTGTATTGACGATCAGAACCACTTTTCCTTGGTATTGGCACAAATTCTGAGGGGCTTCATCCTGAAGTCTCAGAAAGGTGTGGGACAGTGTTTTAGAGCAATTCATTGCAACAGCTTCCTTTGGCCAAAAAAACCACATGAGAAGAACCAATAGAAGGGCCGTGAAGGCCATTCTGTAAAATTGAGCCGCTAGGCTATTAGCTGCCTGTTGTGGGGCTTTGGACCTGTTCTCAGCTCCGACCATCATTGGGTTTGTCTCCTCGACCCATTTTATGAGTTTTGTTAGCCACCTGTAGACAAACACTACTTTTGTCTAGGGCAAATCAGCAATCTGACTCAATATTAAGCATAAATCAAAATAAACGCAAATTATGTCTAAGACAGTGTAGAATCAAATCGTCGATACCTCGTATTCACTTGGCGACAAACATGAGTTTTTCCTTATGAATGTTAGGTTTACCAATATGCCAGACATGCTGAGTATTGCCGCAGTTGAGCGAGATACCGGCATTGCTAAAGACACACTCCGAGTGTGGGAAAGACGTTACGACTTTCCAATACCCCTTCGGGA
>JBEIOY010000204.1:0-2268 GCA_040377355.1 Burkholderiaceae bacterium
GCACACATCAGCCATGCCAGGTTCATCTCCAAAGCAGAACTTGCCCGCGCGCGGTTTGGTCGATAAAGTCTTTTCTATACCAGTAAGACCAATTTCAATCCAATGTTTGGTCCACGAGCTTTTTTGATCATCACTGAGTTTTAATTCTTTGTGTAGATATCTCATTACCCGCAAATTATTCAAAGGATGAATGTCGCAAGCGATATCCATGCTCAAGGCTCTGACCCATGCGCGCTCGGATGCATTGTTTGGTAATAAAGCAGGCGCTGGGTGAGTCTCTTCCAAGAACTCAATGATGGCCAATGATTGACGCAGAACATGAGAGCCGGACTCTAGAATGGGGACAAGATCCTGGGGGTTTTTGGCTGAGTAGCTTGGCAGATGTTGTTCGCCGCCTTGCTTTAAAAGATCAACGGGGATGACCTCATGGCTGAGATTTTTCAGATTGAGTGCAATTCTGACTCTAAAAGCCGCTGAGCTTCGCCAATAGCTAAATAATTTGATATCCATGGGTCATCAATTGTTTAAGGTTCAGTTAGTTTATATCTAGAAAAGGTTTTCGTCTTTTTCTGAATTAAGCGAAAATACTCCCTATGAATGCAAATTGTCCTTTGTGCACCACGGATGGTGGTCAGTTGATTTGGAAAAATCACGAGTTAAGAGTCGTTTTGGCTAATGAGCCTGAGCTACCTGGTTTTTGTCGGGTGATTTGGAATGAGCACGTGGCTGAGATGAGTGATTTGAGCCTGGATCAGCGTGGTCGTTTATTGCACATCGTGTTCTTAATTGAAAAAATCATGCGAGAAGTCATGCAACCTGACAAAGTGAACCTCGCCGCTTTAGGCAATATGGTGCCTCATCTTCATTGGCACATCATCCCTAGATTCAAAGAGGATGTGTTCTTTCCGGGATCTGCTTGGTCAGAGAAACAAAGAGAAAGTAATGCTGCGCATCTTCAAAAACAGTTAATCAAAGTCCCAGCCATGGTCAAGCGTTTACAGGATGTCTTGGGCCATGCATAAAGGTAGTAGCTTGTGATGAATCCACAAAAACGATTGGCTTTTTTTGAGGCACTCAAAAGCAATAATCCCAAGCCAACCACAGAGCTTGAGTACACCACACCTTTTGAGTTGTTGGCGGCTGTTTTATTGTCAGCGCAAGCAACCGATGTATCGGTCAACAAAGGTACCAGGACTCTTTTCCCGATAGCCAATACCCCTGAAGCCATTCATGCTCTTGGCGTTGATGGCTTGATACCTTATATTCAGCACATTGGATTATTTAAAACCAAAGCCAAACATTTGATAGAAACCTGTCGTCTGTTGATCGAGCGCCACGATGGAATAGTTCCTGAAGACAGAAAAGCTCTAGAGGCACTGCCAGGGGTTGGTAGAAAAACAGCCAATGTCATTTTAAATACAGCCTTTGGTCACCCAACCATGGCAGTAGATACACATATCTTCAGAGTCTCGAATAGAACGGGATTGGCGCCAGGGAAAGATGTCTTGGCTGTTGAGATGGCTTTGTTAAAGCGAGTGCCCAAAGATTATTTGATCGATGCCCATCATTGGCTGATCTTGCATGGTCGCTACACCTGCAAAGCCAGAAGCCCTGATTGTGCAAAATGTATTGTTGAGCCATTATGCTCATTCAAAGAAAAGAATTTCTCCATATGAGTTTGTTTAATCCCAGCAAAGAAGAAGTCAGGCAATTTTTTTGTGAGGCTTGGGCCAAGCAACAGCGCTCTGGCATTCTCACGCCCATGGAATCAATTGCAGCCAGATGGATGGTGGAGCATCCTGAGTATCACGGCATCTTGAGTGATCTTGAATCTGCAAAAGAGACCGAGTACACGCCTGAGAAAGGTCAAACCAATCCCTTCTTGCATCTATCCATGCACATGTCCATCACTGAGCAGGTGCAAATTGATCAGCCACCTGGTATTCGTGAAGCCAGCAAGCAGTTATCGATCAAGTTAGATTCTGAGCATGAAGCTCAGCACAGGATCATGGAATGTTTGGGACAAGTTCTTTGGAATGCTCAAAGAGATGGAGCTCCACCAGATATGGTGGCTTACGTTGAAGCCATTAAAAGATTACTTTAGCGTTGCCAAGCTATTAGGCTAGTTATTTAGTTGGGGGCTGAAGTTTCTCTTGAGCTCTTGCTATGGCAGCTGCAATGATGGCGCGCTTGCGTTCAATCTCTGATTTCTCATCTTCAGTTTTAGCGCTTTCAAGATCAAGAGCTTTGGCTTTATTTTTAGCCTTA
>JBEIOY010000048.1:0-8530 GCA_040377355.1 Burkholderiaceae bacterium
AAGAATCCTAATAAGCGTTTCACATCATCCGTATTCTTAGCTGTCATAGGGATGATTTCTGAGAACTCAAACTTCTCACTCATCTCGCGCATGAAAGTGAATAGCTTTTGATCGCGATCTTCTGGGGCATCCGCCCTTGAGGCAAACACATCAAGTTTATTGGCCAATAAGACTACCGGGGTATCTTTAGGCAATATCTCAAGCACCTGCTCATCCGCCTTGCTCCAGTAACCCGACTCAACCACAAAAAGAATCACATCAACATCCGCCATGGTGGTTTTCACGGTGCGGTTCATGACTTTGTTCATGGCATTGTTATATTTTGTCTGGAATCCTGGTGTATCAACCAAAATAAACTGTGCAGTCTCAGTGGTATTAACGCCCAAAATACGGTGGCGAGTTGTTTGAGCTTTGCGAGAAGTAATACTGACTTTTTGGCCCACCAATGCATTGAGCAAGGTTGACTTACCTACGTTTGGGCGTCCCACGAGTGCTACGGTTCCACATCGAAATGACATCGACTATTCCTTGAGTTATTGCTTTACTCTGACTTCAACTTCAAATTGAGTTGGTCATCAGTAGGATCTTTAGCTGTGACTAAAGATGCTTTCTTTTTTGTTGCTTTGGTTTTTTTAGGCTTTCTACCAGATTGAGAAACAATCTTTTGCGCAGCGTCTAAAGATAACTTGGCTGCTGCTTGCTCAGCAGCTCTGCGTGATGCGCCCTTACCGTTGAGTGTTACTTTTAAGCTAGGGATGGAGCACTCAACTTCAAACTGTTGGTTATGGGCCACACCCGTGGTTGCAAACACCGTATAAATTGGCAAAGGTAATTGATGGCCTTGAAGGTATTCTTGCAAAAGAGTCTTGTCATCTTTACCCAAAGTTCTTGGATCAACGTGCTCCAGAATTTGCGAATACCATTTTCTCAACACTTTTTTAGAGGCCTCAAAGCCAGAATCCAAAAAGATGGCGCCGACAATAGCTTCAAAGCTATCAGCCAGAATTGATGGTCGCTTAAAGCCGCCACTCTTGAGTTCGCCCTCACCCAAACGCAAACAATCAGACAGTTGCAATGCTTGAGCAATCTCATACAAAGCTTGTTGCTTGACCAAATTAGCGCGAACCCTGGATAAATCACCTTCATCCAAATCACCATAACGCTCATAAAGCATTTCAGCAACGGTGCAGTTCAAAACTGAGTCACCTAAAAACTCTAAACGTTCATTGTTCTTTTTGCTGTGACTGCGATGAGTCAGTGCCTGCATCAACAGGTCAGGCTTTTGAAACGTATAACCCAAACGCTCCTGCAAGAGCTTGATATCAAGAGGTGCGCGAGGTGTCATATCGCTCTTAGTTGCCTTGCTCACTCAAAACGCCCAATGCGTTTAAGGTCGCCCAAGTTCATCCAAACAAAGAAGGCTTTCCCAACCAAATTATTTTCAGGCACAAACCCCCAAAAACGCGAGTCTGCCGAGTTATCGCGGTTATCGCCCATCACAAAGTAGTGACCTTGGGGTACCTTACAAGTCACACCCGTCATGGTGTAAGTGCAGTTTTCGGCATATGGGAAACGATCTTGTACAAAAACACCTGGAGGACGCTCAGGATGATTTAAAACATTATAAGAATGACCGCCAAATTCTTTGGGGAAGGTCTCTTTAAAGAATTTGGCATACGTCATGCCTTCAGGGTCTAAGTAGTCTGGTTTTGTTTCAGATTGAAATTCTTGGCCATTGATAGTCAACTTCTTACCTTGATAAGAAATCTCATCTCCTGGCAAACCAATCACACGCTTGATGTAATCGACTGATTCATCTTTGGGAAAGCGAAAAACTGCCACATCACCGCGCTCAGGCGAATTCATGTCAATCACTTTTTTATTGATGACTGGCAGACGAACGCCATAAGTGAATTTATTAACCAAAATAAAATCACCAATCATCAGGGTTGGGATCATGGACCCAGATGGAATCTTGAAAGGCTCAAATAAGAATGAACGCAAAAAGAAAACTGCAAAAATGACAGGGAAAAAGCTGGCGGTGTATTCCAACCACAAAGGCATACGATCAATGCCTGCGGCTTTTCTTTGAGGTGCAAATACCAATTTATCGGCAACCCAAGCAATGCCTGTCACCAGTGACAAAATCAAAAGTATCAAAGCGAAGTTCATTATTTATCCTCCACTTGCAAGATGGCCAAAAATGCTTCTTGTGGAATCTCCACACTGCCCACCTGCTTCATGCGGCGCTTACCTTCTTTTTGCTTTTCCAATAACTTCTTCTTGCGTGTAATGTCACCACCGTAACACTTAGCCAACACGTTTTTACGCAAGGCTTTCACGTTTTCACGGGCAATGATGCCGCTGCCAATTGCTGCCTGAATGGCTACATCAAACATCTGACGAGGAATGATCTCGCGCATCTTCGCAACCACCTCACGACCACGGTATTGGCTGTTACTTCTATGCACGATGATTGATAGGGCATCCACTTTTTCGCTGTTGATCAAAATATCAACCTTGACTACATCAGATGCGCGATATTCTTTGAACTCGTAGTCCATTGACGCGTAACCACGAGAAATCGACTTTAGGCGGTCAAAGAAATCGAGCACGATTTCGGCCATCGGCATCTCATAAGTAAGCCTCACTTGACGGCCCACGTACTGCATGTCCATCTGCATGCCACGCTTACCTGTACACAGGGTGATCACTGCGCCGACATATTCTTGCGGCATGAACAAGTTCACCACCACGATTGGCTCCATGATCACTTCAATGCGACTTGGGTCTGGCATTTTTGATGGGTTATCCACCACAATCTTTGAACCATCTTTGAGGTCTACTTCATACACCACTGTTGGAGCGGTGGTGATGAGTTCCATGTCAAATTCGCGCTCTAAGCGCTCTTGCACAATTTCCATGTGCAATAGGCCCAAGAAGCCACAACGAAATCCAAAACCAAGTGCTTGAGATACCTCTGGCTCATACATCAAAGCCGCATCGTTTAACTTTAACTTTTCAAGTGATTCGCGCAAAGCATCGTACTGATTAGATTCAACAGGGTACAAACCAGCAAACACCTGAGGCTGTACTTCCTTAAATCCAGGTAATGCAGAAGACGCTGGCACGCGATTTTGCTGACCTGGCGCATGCGTGACGGTGTCACCCACCTTGGCAGCTTTGAGCTCTTTGATGCCAGCAATGATGAAACCCACTTGCCCGGCAGATAAGTCAGGACGATCAACCGACTTAGGCGTAAAGACTCCCACGTGCTCAACCAAATGTTGAGTACCTGAAGCCATCAATAAAACTTTATCCTTAGGCTTGAGTGTGCCGTTGATCACACGCACCAACATCACCACACCCACGTAGTTATCAAACCACGAGTCAACAATCAATGCTTGAAGAGGGGCCGCTTTATCACCTTTTGGTGGCGGGACTTTTTTAATTAAATCTTCAAGGACATCTTGTATGCCTAACCCTGTTTTTGCTGAACAAGATACTGCGTCTGTTGCGTCGATACCAATCACATCTTCGATTTCTTGTTTGGCACGATCAGGATCGGCCTGAGGCAAGTCAATTTTGTTTAAAACAGGCACAACTTCCACGCCCAATTCAAGGGCTGTGTAACAGTTAGCCACAGTTTGAGCCTCAACTCCTTGACTGGCATCTACCACTAGTAAAGCACCCTCACAAGCGGACAATGATCGGCTGACCTCATAAGAGAAGTCGACGTGCCCTGGGGTATCAATCAGGTTGAGGTTATAAATCTGGCCATCACGGGCTTTATAGGTCAAAGCCGCTGTTTGGGCCTTGATTGTGATGCCTCGTTCTTTCTCAATGTCCATAGAATCAAGGACTTGAGCTTCCATTTCGCGGTCTGAAAGACCGCCACATAGCTGGATAATTCGGTCTGCTAGGGTCGACTTTCCGTGATCGATATGGGCAATGATAGAAAAGTTACGTATATGGTCCATGGATTCCTTAAAACGGCTTGCCGCAATGCAACACCATATTGCACTGCAATAAGACGCCTCTAGAGTCTATTGTAGTCGGAACGGGGGTCTCCCCCCGATTTCCAATAAAGCTGATTAAAACTAAAGGGTTATATTGCCTAAAACAATTGTTTTAGGCTTATTTTCCTGGTTTGATAGGAAGTATCAAGGTGCTATCGCCTCTGCGAATAAATACAGCCACTGATTTATTATTTTTTGATACTGCCTTCATGGCAATCTCAAATTGTTTAGCAGCAATGATGTCCACATCACTTAAACGAACAATCACGTCACCAACTCTTGCGCCAGCTTTTGATAAAACACCGTCTTCAGCAATCGCAGTGATTTCAACACCGGCTTTGAGTGATAACTCTTTTTTCTTGGCGTCAGACAAATCAATTACAGCCACTCCAAATGCATTTTTAGTGGAGGTCGCTTCTTCTGGTTCTGCTTTCTTAGCAGTCACTTTCGGAGCAGGCTCTAAATCAGCCACAGTGATGTTGAATTCTTTTTGAGCGCCCTTGCGCCACACCGTGATCGTTGAAGTGGTGCCAGGTTTGGTGTCACCAACAATTCTAGGTAAATCAGATGATTTCTCAATTGGCTTGTCACCAAAACTCAAAATCACATCACCTGGCTCAAGGCCTGCCTTATCGGCTGGCGCGCCTACCTCAACGTTACGAATCAAAGCGCCACGTGCTCTAGGTAAACCCAGGCTCTCCCCAACCTCTTTGCTGACTTCTCCAATTGCTACGCCAATACGACCACGACTGACTTTGCCACTGGCCTTTAACTGATTAGAAACACGCATGGCTTCATCCATCGGGATCGCAAAAGAGATCCCCATGTATCCACCAGAACGTGAAAATATCTGAGAATTAATGCCGACCACTTCACCGCGTGTGTTCAATAGCGGGCCACCCGAATTACCCGGGTTAACAGCCACGTCCGTTTGAATGAATGGCAAGTAATCGCCCGTGTCACGACTCTTGGCAGACACAATACCTGCGGTCACTGTGTTTTCTAAACCAAACGGTGAGCCAATTGCCAACACCCATTCACCAACGCGTACTTTTGAAGAGTCACCGATGGTTAAACGTGGCAGGCCAGAAGCCTCAATTTTCACCAAAGCCACATCGGTGCGCTTATCAGCACCAATCAATTTAGCTTTGAATTCACGCTTATCAGTTAATGTGACGTAAATAGTTGTTGCACCCTCAATCACATGCGCATTAGTCAAAATAAAACCATTGCTCTCAATGATGAATCCTGATCCAACTCCGCGGTTTTGCTCTTCTTGCTGAGGTTTACGATTGTTCGGACCCGGTTGTTTTGGTGTTGGCAAAGGAATACCAAAGAAGCGACGGAAAAACTCAGCCTGATCTTCATCTAAGCCCGGCATCCCAGGAACGCCCGAGGCAGAACGAGTATTGACCTTTTCAGTCGTGCGAATATTGACCACAGCAGGATTGGCTTTTTCAACCAAATCAACAAAGTCTGGGTAGGCACGTGCAGCGCTGACAGGTGCTGGTGCGCTGGCTGTGCTGGCCGCCGACACTGCTTTACCAGCAGCATTATTTTGAGCATAAGCCGGCAAAACAAGCATAGAACTTGTTGTCGCAAACAGGGTTAAAGCAGAAAGAATTTTTTTCATGGTGTTGATACTTTAGAGCATTCAGGAAGTATTTGCAGGAAAGCCTTTAATTACTGTCTGAGCATGGTTATTAATAAGGTTTTATATAAGTATTTTTGGTCTATTTTCAATGGTCTTCAAGCAAATAAAGCCTCCGAAAGAATCAAGAGGCTTCATTTGCTGCACAACCCAGCAAAGTCTGAATATTGGCTAGGTTGTTTAAATACGGCGAAATACAATTGTGCCGTTTGTACCGCCAAAACCGAAATTGTTTTTAACAGCAATATCGATCTTCATATCTCTAGCAGAGTTGGCACAGTAGTCCAAATCGCATTCTGGATCTTGATTAAAGATATTGATGGTTGGCGGAGATTTTTGATGATGCAAAGCCAACACAGTGAAAACTGACTCTAAACCACCGGCACCACCCAATAAGTGACCAGTCATTGATTTGGTTGAGTTCACAACCACCTTCCTCGCAGCATCACCCAAAGCTGCTTTTAAGGCATCCGTTTCGTTCTTGTCACCTAACGGCGTTGAAGTACCGTGGGCGTTCACATAGTTGACCTGATCAGGATTAACTCCAGCATCTTTCAATGCATTGATCATGCAACGACGAGGACCATCCATATTTGGAGCAGTCATGTGATAAGCGTCACCACTCATACCAAAACCAGCTAACTCGGCATAAATCTTTGCGCCGCGAGCTTTGGCATGTTCATATTCTTCGAGGATCATCACGCCAGATCCCTCACCCAGGACAAAACCGTCACGGTCTTTGTCCCAAGGACGAGAAGCAGTTGCTGGGTCATCATTTCTGGTTGATAGCGCCCTAGCTGCAGCAAAGCCACCGACACCCAAAGGAGAAATTGTGGATTCGGCGCCACCAGCAATCATGACATCTGCATCACCATACTGAATCAAACGAGCCGCTAAACCAATGCTGTGCAAACCTGTTGTACAGGCAGTCACAGCAGCTACGTTAGGGCCTTTGAGATTCAAATTAATGCTCAAGTGACCCGAAATCATATTGATGATTGAGCCTGGCACAAAAAATGGAGATATACGGCGAGCACCACGGGCGGTGTACTCGGTGTGAGTTTCTTCAATCATTGGCAAACCACCAATGCCTGAACCAACTAATACACCAATTCTTTCAGAATTGGCTTCTGTAACTTCTAAACCAGAGTCTTTGAAGGCTTGTGTTCCAGCAGCAATTCCATAATGGATAAATGTATCCATATGACGCGCTTCTTTAGCAGAAATATAGTCTTCAATATTGAATCCCTTTACTTCGCCGCCGAAATGCACACTTAAGCCAGAGTGATCAAACTTAGTGATGGTAGCGATACCAGATCGCCCCGCCAATAAATTTTCCCAAGCATCACCAACGGTATTGCCCACTGGTGAAACCAAGCCCAATCCGGTAACAACTACCCGGCGTTGCCCTTTGATCTGGCTCACAGCTAATTAGCCTTGCTTGGACTTGGCGAAATCGATAGCCAATTGCACTGTCGTGATTTTTTCAGCTTCTTCGTCAGGAATTTCGATGCCGAATTCATCTTCCAATGCCATTACCAATTCAACTGTGTCGAGAGAATCTGCGCCCAAGTCATTAACGAAAGAAGATTCATTCTTGATTTCTGCTTCGTCTTTGCCCAATTGCTCAGCTACGATTTTCTTAACGCGTTGTTCGATGTTATCCATTTAATCCCCCAAGGGTTGTTGTAAAAATATTGAAAAGAGATTTTATCAGCTTATTTGACTAAATTAGCTCAAATAAAGTCCGCCATTCACATGAAGTGTTGTTCCCGTGATGTATCCAGCCCCTGGAGACGCCAAAAATGCTACCGCATGGGCAATATCTTCAGGTGTTCCAAGGCGTTGGAGGGGAATATTCGCTTTTAATGAATTTTGTTGATCTTCTGAGAGGGCTTTGGTCATATCTGTATCAATAAAACCTGGGGCCACGCAGTTAACTGTGATGTTTCGACTACCGATTTCTCGGGCTAAAGCACGGCTCATACCAGCCACGCCTGCTTTTGCAGCTGCATAATTGGCTTGACCTGGGTTACCGCTACTGCCCACCACGGAAGTGATGTTGATGATTCGACCGCCTTTGGCCTTCATCATCGGGCGCAAAACGCCTCTGGCCAAGCGGAAAACAGCACTCAAATTGGTATCAATCACTGATGACCATTCTTCGTCTTTCATGCGCATCGCTAGATTATCTTGGGTGATACCAGCGTTATTCACCAAGATATTCAAAGCGCCGCGCTCTTTAACTATGCTATCGATCAAAGCTTCACAAGCAGCAGCATCATTCACATTCAGAACAGCTCCAGCACCGCCACTTGGCTTTAATGCCGCATCAATGTCTTTAGCGCCTGATTCACTGGTGGCAGTGCCAATTACCACGGCACCCTGCTTTGCCAATTCCATTGCAATGGCACGGCCGATGCCGCGAGAGGCCCCAGTCACCAAGGCAATTTGTCCATTTAATGTACTCACAATTTCTCCCAAACTAATTTCACTGCTTGATCAGATAGACAACTCTGATTGTTCATTTTTTAATCGTTAATCTTTACGCTTTGATGACAGCCATTACTTCAGCCATGGTGGCAGGATCATAAACAGCCAAACCATTTAAATCACCATTGATGCGTTTGGTCATACCTGTTAATACTTTTCCAGGGCCGCACTCAACGACATGCGTGATACCAAGTGCTGCAATTGCTTGAACAGTTTCAACCCAACGAACTGGTGATGCAGCCTGCCTAACCAAGGCACTCTTAATGGCTGCTGGGTCTTTTAATACGCTGACATCCACGTTATTGATCACATCGATGTTTGGCGCTTTAAATGTTTTATCAGACAAATAAGCGTCTAATTTTTGAGA
>JBEIOY010000016.1:0-13850 GCA_040377355.1 Burkholderiaceae bacterium
ACAAACCATCTCTAGGTAATGTTTTGCCAATGCATTGAGGGTTTTGTGGAGAAATGAGCTTTAAGGTGTCAGCCATGGGCATGGCCAAAATACCGCCGCTGACATAAACGTGTTCAGTGACCGCTTGGATCAAGCGTCTGGCAGCCTCGACTGTTAAGCCTGGTCTAGCCGCGTCGTGCACCAGGACCCAAGCGTCTTGATCAATACCGGACTTCGCCATGGCTTTGAGGGTGTTAAGCACCGTATCAGCTCTTGTTGCTCCGCCAGTTGTGCTCAGGTGAAAGCGTTCGTCCGTTGGCCAAGAGGCGTTGGGCAGTTCTTGGGTTTCCTCTGAAACACCCACCCAAACAGAAGTAATCTCAGGCATGGATAAGAAAGTATCAATGGCGTGAAGTGCCATTGGCTGACCTGCCAGAGACTCAAATTGTTTGGCTTGCTTCAAACCCATGCGACTGCCAGTGCCAGCACAAGGAATCAGGACAAGCAGCTTTGGCATTGTTTTTGGAGGGTTTTGCGCTAAGTTCATGCCTCAATTCTATAATGGCTAGCTTATGCAGAAGTTATCGGCTGAAATACTGGCCAAATCTAGTGAGGTGTCATGGTCACCCCCCCTACCCGGACCAAGGGATGGGCAGCGCTTTACCTTAAGCGGCTTGCATGGCTCTTCTGATGCTGCGGTAATTGCCCAACAGGCAGTAAATCATCGCTCTGCGTTTTCTGTGATGGTGATCATTTGTGCGAATACCTTGGATGCAGCGCGCTTGCATGAAGAAATCCCTGTTTTTGCACCTCAACTGACAGTCAGGCTCTTACCGGATTGGGAAATCTTGCCCTACGACGCTTTTTCACCGCATCAAGATTTGGTTTCAGAGCGCTTGGCAACACTTCATGAATTATTGATTGGTCATTGCGATATTGTTTTAATGCCCGTGACCACAGCTTTACAAAAACTCGGCCCTCCAAGTTTCTTAGCTGCTCACACATTCTTTTTTAAGAAGGGTGATAAGTTAGACGAGATGGCCTTGCGTTTGCAGCTCCAGCAAGCAGGCTATGATCCAGTGAGTGCGGTGGTTCGTCCGGGTGAATACAGTTTACGTGGTGGCTTGATTGATTTATTTCCAATGGGCTCTGCTTTGCCTTATCGCTTGGATTTGTTCGGTGATGAGATTGATCAAATTAGATCATTTGATCCAGACACACAACGCAGTTTGTTCCCTGTACAAGAGGTTCGCTTACTACCTGGACATGAATTCCCCATGGATGAAGAATCGCGCACAGCGTTTCGTGGTCGTTGGCGCGAAGTGTTCGATGGTGATCCAAGCCGCTGCAGTATTTATAAAGACATGGGCCTGGGCATTCCTAGTGCGGGCATTGAATCTTATTTACCACTTTTCTTTGAGAGCACCGCCACCGTGTTCGATTATCTGCCCCTGGGAAAGGGTCCCGTTTGGTTAGGCATCCATGGTGAACTAGAAAATCAAATCAAGGGTTTTTGGCAAGACACGCAACAGCGCTATAACTTTTTAAGCCATGATTCTTCGCGACCAGTTTTAGATCCTAAGCATTTATATCTGCAAAACGATGAGTTGTTTACTTTATTAAAGATTCACGCACGCTTAGTTTTACAAAAAGAAGGTGTTGAAGCAAGTGTGGCAGAAAATACTGAAGTGACAGAGCGAAACTTTTGGTCCTTGCCTGACATTGCTGTGAATCGCAAGGATGCCGATCCAATCTCTAAGATCAAGCATTTGATTAAAAATACGGAGTCCCGGGTCTTGATCAGCGCTGATAGTGCCGGTCGCCGAGAAACCATCCGTCAGCTATTCGAAGAGAATCAATTAAAGATAGTCTCGTCAGATTCTTTGGCAGAGTTCATAGCCTCTGATTTATCCTTGTCGATCACTCACAGCACGATTCATGATGGCTTTGTGGCCAGTCATGCCAAGATCATTGTGATCACTGAATCCGAGTTATTTGCTGCGAGCGCCAGAACCAGGCGTAAGGGCAAAGATAAGGAAGCCAGCAACGTCGACACCCTGGTCAAGGATTTATCCGAGCTTAAAGTCGGAGACCCCGTGGTCCATGCTGAACATGGCATCGGTCGTTACCAAGGTTTGATCTTGTTAGACGTTGGTAATGGTGAGGAAGAGTTTTTGCATTTGTTGTACGCTCATGCAGCGACCTTGTATGTGCCAGTGGCGCAATTGCAACTAATCTCTCGTTACGCAGGCTCTGATCCAGAATCAGCCCCCTTGCACCAATTAGGCTCTGGCCAGTGGGAGCGCGCCAAGCGCAAAGCTGCCAAACAAATCAGAGACACCGCCGCGGAGCTTTTGAATTTATATGCCCAACGTGCTTTGCGCAAAGGTCATGCCTTTGAATTTGATGCCCATGACTATGAAGCATTTGCGGAGAGTTTTGGCTTTGAAGAAACGGCTGACCAAGCCGCTGCGATTGCTGCTGTGATACAGGACATGACCAGCGGTAAACCGATGGATCGTTTGGTGTGTGGTGATGTGGGCTTTGGTAAAACTGAAGTGGCTTTACGAGCCAGCTTTTTAGCAGTGATGGGTGGCAAGCAAGTCGCCATCATGGCACCTACCACTTTATTGGCTGAACAACACGCTGAGACCTGGAAAGATCGTTTTGCTGATTGGCCGGTGAAAATTGTGGAGTTGTCTCGCTTTAAAACTGCTAAAGAGATCAAAGCAGCTTTGGAAGCTATGGCCAAGGGTGAGGCAGACATTGTGATTGGTACTCATAAATTATTTTCTGCAGATGTAAAATTTCCACGCTTAGGTCTTGTGATCATCGATGAGGAGCATCGTTTTGGTGTGCGCCAAAAAGAAGCCCTGAAATCTTTAAGAGCTGAAGTGGATGTTCTAACCTTGACTGCCACACCAATTCCAAGAACTTTGGGTATGGCTTTGGAAGGTCTACGAGATTTTTCTGTAATTGCTACGGCACCGCAAAAGCGTTTGGCGATCAAAACCTTTGTCCGCAGAGAAAGTGATGGAATCATTCGCGAGGCTGTGCTTCGAGAAATTAAACGCGGCGGTCAGGTGTATTTCCTTCACAATGAAGTCGACACCATTGAAAACCGCAAACAGTCCTTAGAAAAACTTTTACCAGAGGCGCGCATTGTGGTGGCTCATGGTCAAATGCATGAGCGCGATCTAGAGCGTGTGATGCGTGACTTTGTCACACAGCGCGCCAATATTTTGCTGTGTACCACCATCATTGAAACTGGTATTGACGTTCCAACCGCCAATACCATCATCATGCACCGTGCTGATAAGTTTGGTTTAGCTCAGTTACATCAATTGCGCGGTCGTGTCGGACGCTCTCATCACCAAGCTTATGCCTATTTAACCGTGCCTGACCCAGAGGCTTTGACTAAACAAGCAAAGTTGCGCTTAGACGCGATTCAGGCGATGGAAGAATTGGGGTCTGGCTTCTATTTGGCGATGCACGATTTAGAAATTCGCGGTGCTGGCGAAGTCCTGGGTGATAAACAATCAGGTGATATTTCTGAAATTGGTTTTCAATTGTATACCGAGATGCTCAATAAGGCCGTTAATTCTTTAAAGAATGGCAAAGAGCCTGATTTGATGGCGCCAATGGAAGTGATCACAGATATCACTTTAGGAGTTCCCGCTCTTTTAACCAATGAGTATTGCCCTGATGTCCATGAGCGCCTCTCACTTTATAAGCGCCTAGCTACTGTCAGCTCATTTGATAAGCTCATGGATATTAAAGAAGAATTGGTGGATCGCTTTGGTGATTTACCTGAGCAAGCTCAGTCATTATTTGAAACACATCGCTTGCGTTTGAACATGTCGATTTTGGGTATCAAAAAAATTGACGCCAATCCGGCACAGATCACGATTCAGTTCATCCCCAACCCACCGATTGATCCAATCAAGATCATTCAGTTGGTGCAAACTAATAAACGAATTCAGCTCAATGGCCAAGATAAGTTAAAGATCTTGCCAACCGATAAGGAAGCATTCATGACCTTGGCTCAAAGACTTGAGGCAATTCGACAGTTACTCAAGCATTTGAGCGATACTGCTATAAAACCCGAAACAGCAAAAACATCATGATGCACATTGCCCTATTCCATCAAGACACGATCAACGATCAGCTGATTCGCGAGATTGAAAAATCTCACGAGACCCTGTCTATTTTTAAGAAAACCTCACGAACTGCGGTGCTAGAGTTAAAAGTCCCGCTGAATACTGAGCAACGCTCTCATCTTCGTAATTTAGGTGCTTTGCATCAAACAGATATAGGGTTTTTACCAAAGCATTTCAAAGCTCCAGACATCAGGGTTTTGGCCATGGACATGGATTCAACTTTGATCAATATTGAATGTATTGATGAAATCGCTGATGCGGTTGGTAAGAAGAGTGAGGTATCAGAAATCACAGAAGCTGCAATGCGCGGTGAAATCAAAGATTTCAGTGAGAGTTTGCGTCGACGTGTGGCCTTGTTAAAAGGTGTTCCCGCAGCCGCTTTGGATGAAGTGTTCTCTCGACGTTTGCACCTCAATCCTGGCACTAAAGAGTTGATTGCTGGTGCGCATGCCAGAGGTATCCACACTCTCTTGGTTTCTGGAGGCTTTACTTTTTTTACGCAAAAGCTTCAGGCTCAACTAAATTTATCTGAAACTCATGCCAATCAATTAGAAATAATTGATGGATTTTTAACCGGTCAAGTTTTAGGGAATATTGTCGATGGAGCAGCCAAGGCAGCTTATGTTGAAGCACGCTGTTTAGCATTGGGTGCGAATAAACATGCTGCTATCGCCATGGGTGATGGTTCAAATGATTTACTCATGATGCAAGGCGCAGGTTTATCAATCGCTTACCGTGCAAAACCAATTGTGAAAGAAAAAGCAGATGTGGCTTTTGATCATGTCAGCTTAGATGCTTGTTTAGATCTTCTTTGATAGCTACATGGCTGTACAAAAAAGCCGCTCTGTTTGAGCGGCTTTTTATTTAAGCGACTTATTGTTACTTCCCGATCAGAGGCGCTCAAACACCACAGCAATACCTTGTCCACCACCGATACACATCGTTACCAAGGCATACTTACCGCCGGTGCGATGGAGTTCATAGATAGCCTTGGTTGCAATGAAAGCACCAGAACAACCCACTGGGTGACCCAATGCAATCGCACCACCGTTTGGATTTGTTTTGGTCATGTCAAGTTCCAAACCTTTTGACACTGCAATCGCTTGCGCCGCAAAAGCTTCGTTAGATTCGATCACGTCCATCTTATCAATCGTCAAGCCAGCACGTTTCAAGGCAATTTTAGATGCTGGTATTGGGCCTTCGCCCATGATGTCATTTGGCACACCAGCCAATGCATAAGAGACCAAACGAGCCATTGGCTTTTGACCAGCTTTGGCTGCTGCATCAGCAGAGGCCAAGACAAAAAATGCTGCGCCATCATTGATGCCTGATGCATTACCAGCAGTCACCGTACCGTCTTTTTTGAAGGCTGGCTTCATCTTGCCCAAGCTTTCCATTGTGGTGCTTGCCTTAACGTGTTCGTCTGTATCAAATACCACATCACCTTTGCGAGTTTGCATGGTGATTGGTGTGATCTGTGACTTAAAGCGACCTTCTGCAATCGCAGCAGCTGCACGACGATGAGACTCAACAGACAATGCATCTTGCTCTTCACGGGTGATGTTCCACTTAGCAGCTAGATTCTCTGCCGTGATACCCATGTGGCCAGCACCAAATGGGTCTGTCAATGTAGACACCATCAAGTCAATCATTTTGGTATCGCCCATGCGTGCGCCAGTTCTCATCGCAGGTGCACCGTAAATACCGCGTGACATCACTTCAACACCACCACCAACACCGTAATCACAATCACCCAACATAATGGCTTGTGATGTGGTCACAATGCCTTGCAAACCAGAACTACACAAACGGTTCACGGACATCGCCACTGATTCCATTGGTAAGCCTGCTTGAATCGCTGCGACACGAGCAACATAAGGAAAACGTGATTCTGTCGGAATACAGTTACCAACAGTCACATAATTAATTTGCTTAGGATCAACACCAGAACGGTTCACTGCTTCTTTCATGACCGTACCAGCAAGTTCAGCGGGCTCCATGCTGCTCAATGAACCACCAAAACCACCAATTGCAGAACGAACTGCGCTAAGAACGACTACTTCACGTGCCATCTGGAACTCCTTGAGTACTTGTGTACTTATTATGAATAGAAACCACTAGTCTGTAGGGCTAATCTTACGAGTAACTGTCTAAGGCCTGCTATTAGGGAATACTAGGGGGTATTCCCTACAGTTGAGCAATCAGGTCATGTCCCTGAGTTTGAATCACTGTGGCTTTAACAAACTCGCCCGATTTGTATTTTTTAGAGATCTTATCCGTTGGCAATAGATGAACCACGCCATCGATCTCTGGAGCATCAGACTGACTGCGACCTATGCCGCCTTTTGAGCTAACTGAGTCAACTAAGACTTTGATGCGCTTGCCCACTTTAGCTTGCAAGAGTTGGGTTGAAATTTCTTCTGCGACTTCCATAAATCTGGCTTGACGCTCGTTTCTAAGTTCATCGGGCAAGGCGCCTGCCAATTCATTGGCTTTAGCGCCTTCAACTGGGGAATAAGCAAAGCAACCTGCACGATCAATTTTGGCTTCACGCATGAAGTCGAGCAAATAACTGAATTCTTCTTCTGTTTCACCAGGGAAACCTGCGATGAAAGTGCTGCGAATCGTTAAATCTGGACATGCTTTGCGCCATACTTCAATACGATCAAGATTTTTTTCGCCACTCGCAGGGCGCTTCATGCGCTTCAACACATCTGGGTGCGCATGTTGCATCGGGATATCTAAATACGGTACGACACCACTGCCCTCATCAGCAAAATTTGCCATCAATGGCAAGATATCATCAACGTGCGGATAAGGATAGACGTAGTGCAAACGAACCCAAGCGCCGTGCTGACGAGCTAATTTACCCAGGGCTTCAACCATGTCAAATAGTTTTGCTTTAACTGGACGACCATCCCAAAATCCAGTTCGGTATTGAACATCAACACCATAGGCACTGGTGTCTTGTGACACCACCAATAACTCTTTAACACCCGCTTCAAATAAGTGTTGCGCTTCTAATAAGACATCGCCAATCGGTCTTGAAACCAAATCACCACGCAAGCTTGGAATGATGCAAAACGTGCAACGGTGATTACAACCTTCAGATATTTTCAAATAGGCGTAATGCTTGGGCGTTAACTTGATACCAGCCTTTGGCACTAAGTCTGCAAATGGATCGTGTTTTCTGGGTAAATGCTGATGCACCACCTCTAGAACTTCATCAGCTGCATGTGGGCCCGTAACAGCCAACACTTTTGGATGAACTGAAGTGACCACATCAGAACCATCAGCGTTTTTCTTGGCTCCCAAGCAACCCGTGACGATCACTCTGCCATTTTCAGCCAGGGCCTCACCGATTGCGTCCAGGCTTTCTTGAACCGCTGAATCTATGAAGCCACAGGTATTGACTACCACCAGATCAGATCCTGCATAGTCTTTACCAATCTCATAACCTTCAGCGCGCAACTGCGTGACGATGCGCTCAGCATCCACTAAGGCCTTAGGGCAGCCTAAGGAGACAAAACCAATCTTGCCGCTCAATTATTTATCGCTCTTAACGGGGGGTGTGAAAGGAAAACCAGTGAAAGCGTTCGCTGGGTCTTTCATCTTCTCTTGCATTTGCGTGAAAAGATTTTTACTTTGCTCAACGTAGCTACCCATCATTTGTTGCATCATGGGGTTTTGAACGTTCATGAACTGCGCCCAACTCTCAGGAGTGGCGCCACCTTGCTTTGACTGCTCAGCAAACTGCGATTGCAGATCAATGAAGGATTGAATATTTTTTTCTAACATGCCGCCCACCACGCCTTGCATGGAGTGCCCATAGAAACGAATCATTTGAGACAACATTGGTGTGGTGAACAAGGGCACGCCACCGGCTTCTTCTTCCAAAATGATTTGCAACAAAATAGCCCTGGTCAAATCTTCTTCAGTCTTCGCATCCAAGACTTTGAATTCTTCATGCGCCAATACCAAGTTCTTCACATCCGATAAGGTGACATAAGAACTTGTTTGGGTGTCATACAAACGACGATTGGGGTACTTCTTAATCGTTCTGACACCAGCAGATTTGGCGGATTGTTTTTTAGTTACCATATTTAGTGATTAGGGCTTGATTACCCATATTGTATGTGTAAATCAAGCCCTTCATTGTTGCGCTTCAATATACCTTTTTGTATATTGTTAGCCCATGTGTAAACCGCCGTTCAATGAGAAGTCTGCGCCGGTAGCAAAACCACCCTCATCTGAAGCAATCCAAGACACGATCGATGCAATCTCATCGGGAGTGCCAAGGCGTTTAACCGGGATGGTGTTGATGATTTTCTCAAGCACATCTTCACGAATCGCTGTGACCATGTCTGTACCAATATAGCCAGGAGAGACCGTGTTCACTGTCACACCTTTGGCCGCAGTTTCTTGAGCCAACGACATGGTGAAGCCATGCATGCCTGCTTTGGCAGTGGCATAGTTAGATTGTCCAAACTGACCTTTTTGACCATTCACAGAAGAAATGCTGATCACACGGCCCCAACCTGCTTCAACCATGCCATCAATCACTTGTTTGGTCACATTGAACAATGAGTTCAAATTCGTGTCGATCACAGCGCGCCAGTCTTCTGGAGTCATCTTACGAAACACGGTGTCACGAGTGATGCCTGCGTTATTCACCAACACGTCGACCTTGCCAAACTCAGCTTTCACTTTATTAAAAGCCGCTACTGTACTTTCCCAGTCACCCACATTACCTTCAGAGGCTGTGAAATCAAAACCAAGCGCTTTTTGCTCAGCCAGCCAACGATCTTTGCGTGGTGAATTAGGGCCGCAACCAGCGATCACCTTGAAACCATCTTTGGCTAAACGCTGACAAATAGCGGTACCAATACCGCCCATACCACCCGTTACATACGCGACCTTTTTACTCATACTCACTCCCTTTTAATTCGATACTTAATAATAAAACGATTAATCAACAGCCTTTTCTTTAACGTAAGAACCTGGCGCTTTTTCTAAAACTTTGTATTTGGTGTTTCCATAATTTTTGGGGGCTGCTTTTTTCTTGCCACTCAATGGCTTTAACCAATCAGTCCAATCGGGCCACCAACTACCCGCAATTTCTTTAGCGCCATCAAACCATGCATCTGCAGTAGCCGGCGCCTTAGAGTTAGCCCAATAATTACGTTTCTTCTTTGCAGGTGGATTGATCACGCCCGCAATATGTCCGGATGCGCCCAAAACAAAATGTACTTTGGCGCCCTTCAAGAGTTTGACGGATTCATAAGCAGACCACCATGGAACGATGTGATCTTCGCGTGATGCATAGAGATAAACGGGGCATGTGATTTTGCCAAGATCTACTTTTTCACCACAAATGGTTAACTTGCCAGGAACTTTGAGTTCGTTTTGTAAATACAAATGTCTCAAATACCAAGAGTACATAGCGCCAGGTAAGTTGGTAGAGTCACCGTTCCAATACAACAAATCAAACGGCGGCGGTGAGTTACCTTTTAAGTAGTTATCCACCACATAGTTCCAAACCAAATCATTAGGGCGCAAGAATGAGAATGTGTTGGCTAATTCAACGCCACGCAACATGCCGCATTTACCACCGCCCTTACCTCCGATGCTGTTCTCTCGAAGAGAAACCAATGATTCATCAACGAAGACATCTAGGATGCCCGTGTCAGAAAAATCTAACAAAGTTGTCAATAAGGTCAAGCTAGATGCTGGGTGTTGATCTCTGGCCGCCATAACTGCCAAGGCAGTGGCAGTGATTGTGCCGCCGACACAGAAACCTAAAATATTGATTTGTTTTTGACTGCTGATGTCTTGCACAGTTTCAATGCCATGAACAGCGGCACCAATGTAATCATCCCAAGTGGTATCAGCCATGCCTGGGTCTGGATTTTTCCAAGAGATCAAATAAACGGTGTGACCTTGTTCTACCAAATATCGCACCATGGAACTCTCAGGCTGCAAATCCAAAATGTAATATTTGTTGATGCAAGGAGGAATCATCAAGTACGGGCGCTCAAATACTTGATCGGTTAACGGCTTGAATTGCAGAATTTGAAATAGCTTGGTTTGATAAACCACGGCGCCCTCAGCGGTCGCCACATTCTTACCCACTTCAAAGGCTGACTCGTCTGTTTGCGAAACTTTGCCTTTGCCTAAATCTTGCAAAGCATTCAGGATGCCGGTACGCAAAGATTCACCTTTTGTATCAATCAAACGTTGTTGAGCTTCTGGATTAGTTGCCAAGAAATTTGCAGGCGACATGGCGTCGATCATTTGCTCGATAGTGAAACGTATTCTTTGGCGCACCTTGGCTTCTGCTTCAACTGCATCTGCCAAGTTCAATAAATGACGAGAATTCAATAAATAGAAATTAACCGTGGCTTGGTTCCATGGATTTTGCCAAGCTTCGCCTTTAAAACGACGATCATTGATAGGCGTCCCCGTTGGGTTTGCCCAAAGTTCTGATAGGTCTTTGGTGTATTGCTTCTCAATTTCGACCAGCTTTTCCGCTGGAATCAAAGCCATGTGCTGAGGGGCGAGGCTTGGCCCTGATCCAAAGCCTTGCGTGTTCATCATAGAACTCCCTTAAATAGAATAATTATTTGACCTAAGTCTAATAGCCCTATTTTCATGGTTTATCAAGTAAATCGTTATAAGAATTAACCCTATCTGAAACTTCGTCCAAGCTTACTTGAGAGTTTTTCGCCCATTCATTCTAGGGGATTTCTATCCAGATAAAACTTCCCATACGACCCGTTTGCTGATCACGGCGATACGAGAAGTAGTCTGGGTTTTGCAGAGTGCATTCATCGCCACCCTCAATCTGCTCAATGCCCAAGGCATTTAAACGCAAAATGGCCAAACCATAAATATCTGCCAGATATTTACCTTTTTCTTGTAACTGTTCAAAGCAAGCAGCGCTTGATGGATTCTGCGCCATAAAGATCTCTCGCACTTCACTGCCCACTTCAAACGCATGAGGGCCAATAGCGGGACCCAAGTAAGCAAGGATTTCACTTTGAGCTCGATCTTGACTGCTTTGTTTGGCTCGCATCAGGGCAACTGTTTGCTCAATCACGCCAGCCGCCAAACCCCGCCATCCAGCGTGAGCAGCCCCAATGACTTTGCCATCTTTGCTAGCCAATAGGACAGGCAAACAATCGGCTGTCATGATGGCCAATACTTGTCCAGGTCTTGAGGTGACTGATGCATCAGCGCTTGGCACATTTGACCAATCGTTTTTGTTATCTGCATCAATGACCTGCGTGCCGTGAACCTGATTTAACCAAATGGGTTCATTGGGCAAAATTACTTTTAATGCCTCACGATTTTTTTGGACGATTGATGGCTCGTCACCTACATGCAAACCAAGGTTCAGACTATCAAAGGGGGGCTGACTAAATCCCCCATGGCGATTCGTGATCATGGTTTTGATCTGCTGTGGGGCTCCCCAGTGAAGCAATTGAATGGATGATGTCATCGAATGTCTTGATGGTGTGTTGTTCTTAATTAGTCGTCCAACTCATCCCATATGGGATGCAAGTCTTTGTCTGTCATTCCCAAGCGCAAACCTAAATCAAGCATGTCTTCAGGTATGGGAGCTTGCCAAAGAATATCTTCTTTGGTGCTCGGATGCTTGATGCCAAGAACTGTTGCGTGCAATGCTTGCCCTGGTCTTGAAAATACCAACTGACTGGCATCTGCAGGCACCCTCTTTTTATAGACTGGATCGCCCACCAAAGGATTGTTCAAAGATTCTAAATGCACCCTGATTTGGTGAGTTCTACCTGTTTCTAAGCGGCACATCACCAAAGATACTTTGGCTTTACCGAACTCTTGGGTATTCAGATTTCTGACATGAGTCACGGCTGGTTTACTGGCTGAGCCAGTAAGTAAGGCCATTTTGAGTCGATCTCGAGGATCCCGCCCAATCGAAGCATGCACTGTTTGGGATCTGACCTCACCCCAAGCAAAGGCCAAGTAACGACGAATCACTTGGCGAGACTGTAATTGTCTGACCAAATCTGTTTGGGCTTCCAAGGTCTTAGCAACCATCAATAATCCAGAGGTGTCTTTGTCAAGGCGATGAACAATGCCCGCCCTTGGCACGCCTGCAATCGATGGGTAGCGATAGAGTAAGGCGTTCAATAAGGTGCCTGACCAATTACCAGCCGCAGGATGAACTACCATGCCCGCCGGTTTATGTATGACCAAGAGTTGGGAGTCTTCATAAATGAAGTCTAAAGGCAGGTCCTCAGGCAAATAAGCTTGTTCTTCAGCGCTGGCTTGCGGAATCACCATGATTTGATCGCCAGCCTTGGCTGAATATCTGATTTTGAGGGTTTCACCATCAATTGTGACAAAACCACCCTCAATCCAAGTTTGCAGACGATTGCGAGAATGTTGAGGTATTAATTGGGCCAAAACCTTATCTAAGCGCTCTCCTGCCAAACTATCTGGCACAACAACTGCAATAAAGTCTTCCTCATCGATATAATCGGAAGTATTGTTCTCAGGAGAATCTGGTAATGCCAAAATTGGGTGCCTTTCCATCTATTAATAACGCTAGTTTAAGTCGCATTGGTCAAAGACTTGCGACTTCCATTTCCAGCATTTGTGTCTTGGGCTCCATCGCCCTATTAAGCGGCTGCGCTGGCGATGTTAATGATGAGACCGCTGGCTGGTCACAAAATAAATTGTATGTTGAAGCCAAAGATGCGATGGAAGGTGGCGATAACGCTAAATGTGTGAAGTATTTTGAAAAGCTTGAGGCTCGTTATCCATTTGGCCCTTATGCTCAGCAATCACAAATGAACGTGGCTTATTGTCATTGGAAAGATGGTGAATTAGCCCAAGCCATCACAGCGGTAGATCGCTTTTTACAATTACATCCAGGTCACCCAAATGTTGACTACGCTTTTTACTTAAAAGGTTTGATTACCTTTAACGACAACATGGGATTTTTGGGCAAACTCACCGGTCAAGATTTGAGTGAGCGTGACCCACGTGCAGCACGTGATGCATTTGAAGCGTTCAAAATATTGACGACTCGTTTCCCAGAGAGTAAGTACGCTCCTGATGCTTTAGATCGCATGCGCTATATCGTCAACTCACTGGCTGATAGCGATGTGAACACTGCTCGTTACTATTTCCGTCGTGGCGCCTACCTGGCAGCGATTAATCGTGCGCAACGTGCCATCACAGATTACGACCGCGCACCAGCCACTGAAGAAGCTCTGTATATTTTGTATAAATCTTATGAAGCATTGAATATGAAAGATTTGAGTGGAGATACTTTGCGTGTTTTAAAGTTGAATTTCCCTCAAAGCCAAATCTTAGTCACAGGCAAAAGAACTGGCGCAGATGAAGTCCAGGCTTCTTGGTGGCAAATCTGGCGCAAGTAATTAATAATTGACTCTTAGGGTTCGCAGTCATCACTGACTACTGACGTCGAACTCTTGGAGCAACCGCGCACAAAAGCTCATACCCAATTGTGCCGGCCGCCTGAGCCACTTTATCAACGGGCAAATGCTTGCCCCATAGCTCAACTTTGGTACCCACTTGAACATGAGACATGTCTGTCACGTCCACCGTGATCATGTCCATTGACACCTGGCCCGTCATCAAACAAACCTTGCCGCTGCTCAATCCTTCGGCGCCGGCAACCCATACCGGGGTACCATCAGGCGC
>JBEIOY010000221.1:0-1886 GCA_040377355.1 Burkholderiaceae bacterium
CAATCATGACAATAACAAGCGTTTGATTGAAAAGAATTTCATTTCTCCATCGGCCTTTGATCAAACCTTGAGCGCATATAAAAGTGCCAAAGCTTCTTTGACCATGGCCAAGAAAGCTTTGGATGACACAGTGATCCGTTCACCGGTCGATGGTGTAGTGGTCAAGCGCAGCGTCGAGCGGGGTCAAACTGTGGCGGCTAGTTTGCAAGCCCCAGAACTTTTCATCATTGCGCAAGATTTGGCAGATATGCAAGTTGAAACTGCCATCGATGAATCTGATGTGGGCCGAATCACCGAAGGTATGACAGCCACATTCACGGTGGATGCATTTCCGGGCAAGGTGTTTCAAAGCAAAGTCAAACAAGTTCGCAAGGCACCGATCAATGTGCAAAACGTGATTACTTATACCGTTTTACTCAGTGCTCAAAATACTGATCTGAAGTTGTTGCCAGGAATGACGGCCAATACTTCAATCATCACTGAGCAAAAAGAAAAAGTATTGCGCATTTCAAATGCGGCTTTGCGTTTTAAGATGCCCAATACTGAACCTACTGCTGACAATAAATCGAGTCCTAAATCAGCTGGTTCAGGTTCAGCTGGCGCTAATTCAGCTGCTAAGTCATCAGGAGCTAAGCCAATGGGCGCTGGTCCAAGGGTGATGGTTCGTAAGGTGTGGGTCTTGGATCAATCAGGTTTGAAAGATAAGCCTGTGCAAAAAACAGTTCGCTTGGGGTTAAGCGACGGTAATGCCAGTGAAGTTTTGCCGCCTGAGAGCGGTGAAGCTGAATTGAAATCTGGCGACTTGGTGATCACAGGAATCACTGGTGCTTCCAAATCTACCAGTGCAAGACCGGCTGGCCCAAGACTGTTCTAAAAATAATTTTTTCGTTGACCTCTCAATAACCCTTTCATGACTTTGATCAAAACTCATCAGCTTGTAAAGTCTTATGGCATTGGTGAGCAAACAGTTCATGCTCTGGATGGGGTATCAATCAGCATTGACCAAGGCGAATTTGTTGCAATTGTGGGCGCATCTGGATCGGGTAAATCAACTTTTATGAACATGATTGGGTGCTTGGATCAACCCAGCAGTGGTTCTTATGATTTGGGCGGTGAAGATGTCGCCAATATGTCCAGCGATGAATTAGCTGATTTACGCAATCGTCGCATTGGTTTTATCTTTCAGCAATTCAATTTATTGGCGAGGACCTCAGCGATTGAAAACGTTGCTTTACCATTGTTATATGCCAGAGTAGGACCTTTGGCAGGACTCACCAAAGAGCAACGTTACGAACATGCCAAGCAACGCTTAGAGCAGGTGGGCTTGGGTGAACGTTTGCTCAATACACCAGCGCAACTCTCAGGGGGTCAACAGCAGCGTGTGGCCATTGCCAGAGCTTTGGTCAACGATCCAGATTTGATTTTGGCGGATGAGCCCACGGGGGCTTTGGATTCTAAAACGAGTGCTGAGGTGATGGCACTCTTGACACAACTCAATCAACAAGGGATGACCGTTGTGGTGGTCACTCATGAGTCTGATGTGGCCGCTTATGCATCGCGCACGATTACATTCAAGGATGGCAAGGTCATTGATAACAGTCCTAATAAAAAAGTTAGTTCACTTGGGGAGCTCTCTTGAATTTATCCATCGCTCTTCAAGCCCTCAAGGTCAATAAGCTACGCTCGGGTCTAACGATGCTGGGCATCATCATCGGTGTGGCTGCAGTGATAGTGATGATTGCAGGGGGCAGTGGTGCGCAAGCGCGGGTCAAAGAGCAAATTGCGGGTCTCGGTTCTAATTTGATGATCCTGTGGGCTGGATCAGTGACAACCGCAGGTGTGAGAGGTGGTACGGGCACAGCACAAACTTTGGTCGAGGAGGATGC
>JBEIOY010000086.1:0-6221 GCA_040377355.1 Burkholderiaceae bacterium
AAGCTCAATGGAAAGTAACGATCGGCTGCTGTGGCGGCTTCTTGTAATGACTGCAAAATCATACCGGCTTCAACTGTGATGGTTTGATTCGAAGTATCAATCGCGCGCACTTGATTCATGCGGTTCAAAGAAATTACCACTTGCCTGCCATCACTGTTAGGTGTAGCGCCACCGCACATACCGGTGTTACCACCTTGCGGAACAATCGCGATGCGATTGGCAGCACATAGTTTCACAATCTCTGATACTTCTTGAGTGTTGCCTGGGCGCAGGGCAGCAATTGCTTTGCCGCGATAGCGCTTGCGCCAATCAACCAAGTAAGGCTCTAAATCATCAGGAGCTGTGATCACTTGAGTCTTGCCAATGATTTTTTCAAAGCCAGCAATTAATTCTTGATCATTCAATGACATTTTGTCTTCCCCAGTATTTCTAATATTTTTTCTTTTGCTTTACTACTTCTTTACTTCTGTTCTTCTTGCTTCTTTTCTTCCAATTGCTTGGCTGCCAATTCTTTTTCTGCTTTTTTTATTTTCGCCACTTTTTTTAATGGTTTCAAATACGCCAATAATGCAAAGTAGGTCACCAAACTTAAAACAATTTCTGCGCCAGCCAAATAGGCGGATAAGCCCTTGTCATTCAAGCGCACCACACCTTCAATGAAATACAGCATCACCAACATCGATGACCATTGCATGGTGTAGCTCCGTGCCTGCCAAATGCCTTTCAAAGCAAACAGCAACGGCAATACTTTGATCACGGCCCATGAGCCACCGGGTTTGATGGGCGCCAAAATAGCTTCCCACAAAATACAAAGAACAATCAAAGCAAACCATGCAAACCAAGCGATCAAACGCCAATGATCTTGAGGGGCTAGCAATGGGTGCGACTGAATCGAATCGTTCATGCTGATAATTTTCTCGCCATTTCAGCCAAGCGTTTGCCTTGTGCAATCGCCAATTTCTTTTCATCAGCAGAAATCGGTGCTGAACCATCGGCCTTTGCAAAATGAGTCACCCCATAGGGCGTGCCACCGGTTTGAGTGTTCATCAATTCAGGATGGCTGTACGGTAGACCCACGATGACCATGCCGTGATGCATCAAAGGAATCATCATCGATAAGAGTGTGCTTTCTTGACCGCCATGCATGCTGCCCGTGCTGGTGAAGACGCACGCGGGTTTACCAACCAAAGAACCGGACAACCACTCGGAGGTGGTGTTATCTAAAAAGTATTTCATGGCTGAAGCCATATTGCCAAAACGAGTGGGTGAGCCCAAGGCCAAACCAGCACATTCTTGAAGATCTTTGTTTTCAACATAAGGAGGACCTGATGCTGGAATATCAGATTCAGTAGCTTCACAAACAGCAGAAATGGCAGGCACCGTGCGCAAGCGCGCAGTCACGCCTGGAACGCTTTCAACCCCTTCAGCAATCAGCTCTGCCAGCTGGCGCGTAGCGCCATGACGGGAGTAATAAAGAACCAAAACATTAATATCAGAATTCATAGAATGTGTACTCATTGATGTATCTTGCTTATGATAGAGCCGTGCAAGCAATTCGTCATAAAGACTCTTTCCTCGATTTTTTTAAATACCTGCGTAACCGCGCCAAGGTAAGTCGTATCAATGAAATGGCAGCCAGCCTGTCTTTCACGACCATCTTGTCGATTGTGCCTATGGTAACGGTTTCTTTCGCCCTCTTGGCGGCCTTACCGCGTTTTTTAAAGCTGCGTGCAGCCTTTCAAGAATGGCTGTCAGACAACCTGATCCCTGGGGCCATTGGTGACCCAATCCTGGTGTACTTGAACCAATTTGCTCTTAAGGCAAAAGGCTTGACCATCTTTGGTACGGTTGGCTTGGTGATTGGTGTATTTTTCACATTGATCACGGTTGAAAATGCCTTTAACCGTATTTGGCAAGTTCAAAATCCACGACCATTTTTAAAGCGCATTGGTATTCATCTGGTGGCCACAGTCATGGGGCCTTTGCTTTTGGGTTTGAGTATTTACTTAAGCTCCATGGTGTTGAGTGCCTCTAAAGGTTTGATTGGCCCTTTGAGTGATGGCTTTAGCTTCATTGCCGGCGCTTTCCCTTTACTGCTCTCGACCATGTCGTTCAGCTTGGTTTACAAAATACTGCCTTATGAGCGGGTCGAATGGCGCGATGCTATCTTGGGTGGCGCCTGCGCCGCCATCATTTTTGAGTTGGCTAAATCTGCCTTTGCTTGGTTTGTGGCAAGTTACCCCATCTATAAAACAGTCTATGGCGCATTTGCCATCCTGCCTTTGTTCTTGGTCTGGATTTACTTGACCTGGTGGGTCACCTTGGCGGGCGCCACCATGGTGGCCAATATGCCTATTGTTAGAGCTTGGAAGCGCCAAGAAAATCAAAATCCTCAAAGCTGAACCCTCAGGTGGGGTAAGCCCCTATGCGCAAAATATGGATTGTGAGAACTCCTGCTGATAGACTAAGCTAACAAGACAAAATAATAGGAGGTAAGCATGAAAGTCAGTGATATTTTGCGCTTTAAAGGAACCACTCTTTTTACTGTTACTCCAAACACTTCACTTGTGGCCGCCGTGCAAATCATGTCAGAAAAAGACATCGGCTCTTTGGTGGTGATGGAGCGTGCAGATTTAGTGGGTATTCTGACTTTCCGAGAGGTGATCAACAGTATGGCAAAAGGTCATGGAACAGTGGGCCAGGAAACAGTCGGCGCTGTGATGGAAAAATCTCCCATGACTTGCACCTCAGAAATGGACTTGGATGAAGCGCGCCGCATCATGCTTGATCAACACATGCGTTACTTGCCGGTATTGGATGATGGCACCTTAAACGGTGTGATTTCTTTCTATGACGTTGCCAAAGCAGTGGTAGAGGCCCAAGGTTTTGAAAACTCCATGCTCAAAGCCTACATCCGCGATTGGCCAGCGGCTGAAGAGTCGGGTGAGCCTGTTAAATAAAGACATTCTTTAAATCGATTCCTCGAAGAAAATTTGCCCTATTTGCCAACAATTGCAAAAATAGCAAAAAATAAGAATGGCAAATCAAGCTTCATTTCCAGACCAATGTCATAATTGAGGCATGGCTGGAAGCACACTAGGACACTTATTTCGGATCACCACCTTTGGTGAATCTCATGGACCCGCAATCGGAGCTGTTGTCGACGGCTGCCCTCCGGGCATGTCTTTATCAGTTGAAGATATTCAACTGGACTTGGATCGCCGCAAACCTGGCACTTCACGCCACGTCACGCAACGTCAAGAAGCTGATCAAGTAGAAATTCTGTCAGGTGTGTTCGAAGGGAAAACAACTGGCACCCCAATTGCATTGGTGATTCGTAATACGGATCAACGCAGCCAAGACTATGGCGACATCTTGGATAGTTTTAGACCAGGACACGCTGACTACACCTACTGGCACAAGTACGGCATTCGTGACCCACGCGGCGGTGGTCGTTCTTCTGCGCGTTTAACTGCCCCTGTTGTGGCTGCCGCAGCTGTTGCCAAAAAATGGTTGGCTGAAAAACACGGCATCAGTTTTTATGGCTACATGACTCAATTGGGTGATGTAGAGATTCCTTTTGAAGATCAATCACAGATTTCGCAAAACCCATTCTTTGCTCCTAATGCCAAGATCATTCCTGAACTAGAAGCCTATATGGATCAACTGCGCAAAGCAGGAGATTCTTGTGGTGCGCGCTTAACAGTGGTGGCTAAGAATGTGCCGGTTGGTTTGGGCGAACCTATTTTTGACAAATTGGATGCAGACATTGCGCACGCGATGATGGGCATCAATGCGGTCAAAGGTGTTGAGATTGGTGCGGGCTTTAAGAGTGTGACCCAAAAAGGCAGCGAGCATGGCGATGAAATGTTTGCCAATGGTTTTGCCAGCAACAACGCCGGTGGTATGTTGGGTGGTATCAGCAGCGGTCAAGACGTGGTTGTTTCGATTGCGATCAAACCAACTTCATCGATCATGGCGCCAAAGCAATCCATCGATCGCGCTGGCGATGCCTACGTGGTGCAAACCAAAGGTCGTCACGACCCTTGCGTGGGCATACGCGCCACTCCAATTGCTGAAGCCATGTTGGCTTTGGTGATCATGGACCATGTCTTAAGACATCGCGCCCAGTGCGGTGATGTCAGCGTTAGTACGCCACGCATTCCAGCACAACGTCCCTAAATAGAGTGCTGCAATGACTGGTCTGGTACGACTGTCTTTCGCAGCCTTTTTCTTTTTCTACTTTGCCTACATTGGGCTGATGTCGCCCTATGCCAGTCTTTATTTTGCCAGTAAAGGCTTCGGCGCAATTGAAATCGCTGCCTTGATGTCGATGTTTCAGATCACGCGCATCTTAGGCCCATTTGCCTGGGGTTGGTTGGCCGACATGCGCCGTGATCGCTTGGGCATCATGCGCATCACATCCGCACTTGCTTGCATTATTTTCTCTGGCATTTTTTATCTAGAGAGTTATATTGCCTTAATCATCTGGATGTTCCTATTGAACATCGTGATCAGCAGTTTGATGCCTTTGGGAGAGGCTGCCACGGTTCATGTTCTTTACAAAAACAATGACTTTGACAAACGCTATGGGCGCTTAAGACTTTGGGGTTCGATTGGTTTTATCGCCATGGTTCTGAGCGCCGGCGCTTGGTTTGAAAACTTTGGCATTGATAGTTTTCCTTGGTTCGGCGTCGTGGCCTTGCTGATCATGACCGCCTTGACTTTGACTCTGCGTGAACCGCCAATGGATGTGGTGATGCACGCCGACATCAAGTTAAGTCATGTACTTAAAAACACCAATGTGCAGTGGTTCATGTCGGCTAATTTTTGGATGATCTTTGGTCATGCGGGCCTCTATGTTTTCTACTCTTTGTATCTTGATCGTTTGGGTTACTCCAAAGGCGAGATAGGATTATTTTGGATGTTGGGTGTTTTGGCTGAAGTGATATTTTTTTACTTTCAAAGTTACTTTTTTGCCAGATTCACCACAAAGAATATTTTGCGCTTCGCTTACTTCATCGCAGTCGTCCGTTTTGCTTTGATGGCGTATGTCCCTGAATTATTGATTTTGATTTTGGCTCAAGTGATGCACGCAGCTACCTTTGGGGCTCATCACAGCGCCAGCATCAAGATGTTGCAAATCTGGTTCAAAGGACCTTTGCAAGCAAGAGGGCAGGCGCTGTACACCACAGTGTCATACGGTATTGGTGGCACAGTGGGCGGTTTGTTTGCTGGTTGGGTTTGGGAATACTTGGCGCCACACCATGTCTTTGGTTTGGCGGCGCTCAGCAGCCTGTTGGGTTACTGGTGCATTAGTCGCGTGAAGCCACAAAATGATGCTGAAGTGATTCAGAACTCAAAAATCACCTAAAAAAACTGCAGTATCACATACCAGAATAATTCGGGCCGCCAGAACCTTCAGGGTTTAACCAAACAATGTTTTGTGTCGGGTCTTTGATGTCACAGGTTTTGCAATGCACGCAGTTTTGCGCATTGATTTGTAATTTCTGACCTTGTTCACCAGCCACATACTCATAAACGCCTGCAGGGCAGTAGTGTTGCTCTGGCCCATCAAACACTGGTAAGTTCGTGATCACTGGCACCATTGAATTAACGAGTGTTAAATGCGCCGGCTGATTTTCTTCATGATTCGTATTGGAAATAAACACTGAAGACAATTTATCAAAAGTGATTTTTCCATCAGGCTTTGGATAATCAATTTTCTGGCACTGATCAGCAGGTTTTAAATACTCGTGATCAGCGTACTGTGTGTGAACTGTCCATGGCACATTGCCACCAAATAATTTTTGTTCAATGCCCACCATCAAAGTGCCTACATACAAACCTTTACCCATCCATGGTTTGAAGTTGCGAGCTTTGTTCAATTCTTGATACAGCCAGCTCTTTTTGAAAGCCTCTGGATAAGCACTTAACTCATCGCCAGAACGTTGTTGTGCGATGGCTTCAAAGGCAGCTTCAGCTGCCAACATGCCGGTCTTGATCGCAGCATGGCTGCCTTTGATGCGAGACGCATTTAAAAATCCTGCCTCGCAACCAATCAAAGCGCCGCCTGGGAACACTGTTTTTGGCAAACTGTTCAAGCCACCAGCGGTGATTGCGCGCGCACCATAACCAATGCGTTTGCCGCCTTCAAAGAATTTGCGGATGCTTGGATGAGTTTTGTAACGCTGAAACTCTTCAAAAGGACTGAGGTAAGG
>JBEIOY010000072.1:0-6834 GCA_040377355.1 Burkholderiaceae bacterium
GCACGCAATAATGGAATCTTTCCATCATCCGTGAAATACACGCCAACCCCAAGATTTACCTTGGTTGGACGGCTATCAGCGTTATAGGCTTCATTGAGGCCAAGGATGGGGTCACGGGGGGCAAGTTCGACGTTTGAAAAGAGGCTCATAGTATGAAAAATGTCAGAAAGTTCAAGCAAGCCTAGAATGATAGCCGAGATGCCAAAAAAGACAGAAAAAAAATCAGAAATCGATGCTTCGAGCCCTTCAGAAAACACCATTCGTTTTCCGGGTTCACCTTTCTTACTTCATCAACCATTTCTGCCTGCCGGAGATCAGCCTGAGGCCATTGCCCAGTTGGTAGAAGGAATTGAAGATGGATTGATTTATCAAACTCTTTTGGGTGTCACGGGGTCAGGCAAGACTTATACGATGGCTAATACGATTGCACGTTTGGGCCGCCCAGCCATTATTTTTGCCCCCAATAAAACGCTTGCAGCTCAGCTATACAGTGAGTTCAGAGAATTCTTCCCACAAAATGCCGTTGAGTATTTTGTGAGTTACTACGATTACTACCAGCCTGAAGCTTATGTGCCAACCAGAGATCTTTTTATTGAAAAAGATTCTTCGATCAATGAGCACATCGAGCAAATGAGATTGTCAGCCACCAAGAGTCTTTTAGAAAGACGTGACACGATCATTGTTTCTACAGTGTCTGCCATTTACGGTATTGGTAATCCTGGTGATTACCATCAAATGGTTTTGACAGTCCGTCAGGGCGATAAGTTAACTCAACGGGATGTCGTTACCCGTTTGATTGCCATGCAGTATGAGCGCAATGATGTTGATTTTTCAAGGGGCACTTTCCGAGTTCGCGGCGATACCATCGATGTATTTCCAGCAGAACACAATGAGCTGGCAGTGCGCATTGATTTATTTGATGACACAGTCGATAGTCTTCAATTCTTTGATCCATTGACTGGCAGGATTCGTCAGCGTATTCCACGATTCACGATTTATCCAGGCTCGCATTACGTCACCCCTCGTGAGACGGTATTACGTGCCATTGAAACTATCAAAACAGAGTTGCGTGAGCGCTTGGATTTTTATATCAAAGAAGGCAAATTGGTTGAGGCTCAGCGTTTAGAGCAACGCACGCGCTTTGATCTTGAAATGTTGTCAGAGTTAGGCTTCTGCAAAGGCATTGAAAACTACTCAAGACATTTGTCGGGCGCCAAGCCAGGCGAAGCACCGCCGACATTGGTTGATTACTTGCCGCCAGACGCATTAATGTTCTTGGATGAGAGTCACGTACTGATAGGTCAATTAAACGGTATGTACAACGGCGATAAAGCCCGCAAATCAACCTTGGTAGATTACGGCTTTCGCTTGCCATCAGCGATGGACAACCGCCCGCTGAAGTTTGAAGAGTTTGAAAAGAAGATGAGGCAAGTTATTTTTGTCTCAGCCACTCCGGCAATTTATGAAGCACAACATGCCGACAAAGTAGTCGAGCAAGTAGTAAGACCCACAGGCCTTGTGGACCCTTTGATTGATGTCAGGCCGGCATCGACTCAAGTGGATGATGTGTTGACTGAGATTCATGCGCGCATCAAAGTGGGCGAGCGAGTATTGATCACGACTTTGACGAAACGCATGTCTGAGCAGTTAACTGATTTCATGTCAGATAACGGTATTAAGGTGCGCTACCTGCACTCTGACATTGATACAGTTGAACGAGTCGAGATCTTAAGAGACTTGCGTCTCGGTGTGTTTGACGTGTTGATTGGCATCAATCTCTTGCGCGAAGGCTTGGATATTCCAGAGGTTTCTTTGGTTGCCATTTTGGATGCTGATAAAGAAGGTTTCTTGCGATCAGAAAGAAGCTTGATCCAGACGATTGGTCGTGCGGCTAGAAACGTCAATGGTAAAGCTATTTTGTACGCTGACAAAATGACAGAGTCAATGAAGAAGGCCATTGGTGAAACTGAGCGTCGTAGAACTAAGCAAACTGAGTTCAACAAAATCCATGGAATTATCCCCAAAGGAGTTGTGAAGCGCATTAAAGATATTATTGATGGTGTTTATGACGTAGATGAGAAACGTCAAGAGTTAAAATACGAACAAGAAAAAGCTCACTATGAAGATATGAGCGAGAAACAATTGGCCAAAGAAATTAAACAGCTAGAAAAAATGATGGTTGATCACGCTAAGAATCTTGAGTTTGAAAAAGCTGCACAAACGAGAGATCAGCTATTGAAGTTGAAAGCGATGGTTTTTGGCGCTGAATTACACGACACAATTCAATTAAATGGAAATTAGGCATGTTTGGGCTTAAAGATTTTCGCCGTTTGTGGGTTCGCTGGAAAGAATCAAGAGATGCTTCGCAAGCATTAGATACTCTATTGCTTGTTCCTAATGACACGGCTGATTTGGCAGATCGCAATCGCTGGATCGTTGAATTAGCCTATTGGTTACGTCGCACAGAAAAATCAACAAAAAATAAACCAGTTGCAACACCTGAGGGTCATCCCGAACACGGACGCTTGAGATCATTTTTAAAAATCCTTGAGCAGCGACCAGACGTCAAGTTAAAGATTGCTAAGTTGATACGCAGTGTTTTACGAGACAACGATGCACTTTCATTGCTTTGTGACACGGGGGTTGCAACCAAGCCTAGTTTTTGGGGTGAGATCACTGAGCGCTTGCGCAATCATTTGATTTCGCCGCCACCTAATAAACCGGAACTCACAGTTTTATTTGCTCTTGGCTTTATTGGCCCACATGATGCTGCTTGGGTTCATGATTTGGATGATGATTTATTGCATTCACTCTATGAGTTGACTCATTATCAAGAAGAGATGTCTGATAGCAATAACTTGTTCAAGGATATGGCTGAAGCCATCATGATCTTGATCAGTTATATCAGTTCTGCAGGCTTGAGTTATTCCGTGAGATCAAGATTGCGCGGGGTCAGTGGTCAGAATTCTCCTTTTTATCGCTTGGGAAAACTGGCTGAACACATTCTTAAGGCCGAACCTCGCTTGAATGACTCTATTTATCAAGCCTCTTTAAAAGATTTTCAGGAGGCATTGAATGCTTGCTACATTGCCTGCGATGACGTTTATGTTCATCTTGATGAGAATGGTGTTTCAGTAGAAACAGTCTTCCAAGTTGAGACCATGCGCTTGCGCTTAGCAAGAGTCGAAACATTGTTGGAAACTTGGCTTCATCGTGATCAGGCGAAATTGTTTTCCAAGTTAACTGCTGATTTAATTTTGACTGTTCAGGGTCATCGCAGCATTAAGCGACTTGCTGAACAAACGTTTGCTCTGTTATCAAGAAAAATGGTGGAGCGCAGTGCCGAGACTGGCGATCATTACATCGCAGGCAGCCGTAAAGAGTATTTCTCAATGTTGAAAAAATCTCTGGGTGGCGGTGCGATTATCTCGGGCACAGTTTATTTGAAGTTTCTGATTACCAATCTTGGTTTTGTCCGCTTCTTCGAAAACATTCTTTTGACTATTAACTATGCTGGTAGCTTTTTATTGATTCAATTTGCCAACTTTACTTTGGCAACCAAGCAGCCTGCCATGACTGCTCCGGCGCTAGCACAGTTATTAGACGATGTTAAAAGTAAAGAAGGCTTGGATCGTTTTGTCGATCGAGCCATGGCCTTGATGAGATCTCAAGCGGCCTCTATTTTTGGCAACTTGGCCATGGTAGTTCCAGCAGTGATTGTTATTCAGGTGGGCATCATTATGTTGCTGGGTCACCCCACCATGAGCCCTGCTAAAGCCACCTACATTTTCCATACCGTTTCACCATTCAGCTTGGCTTTCTTTTTTGCAGCCTTCACGGGCCTACTTTTGTGGCTTTCTAGTGTGATTGCAGGTTTGGTTGATAACTGGTTTGTATTGCATCGCATTCAAGATGTGATTCGTTATAACCGCAGAATCACCATGGTGTTTGGTGATATCCGTGCGGCAAGGTGGGGGCAATGGTGGAGGGACAATATTTCGATTGTTACTGCCAACGTTTCCTTGGGCTTTTTGTTGATTTATGGCCCAACCTTTTTAGGCTTCCTAGGAATTGGAATGGAAATTCGTCACATCACACTTTCTGCTGGACAGTTTGCAGCAGCTGCGACGGCGCTTGGATGGAAAACATTCATGATGTCCGGTTTCTGGTTGGGCGTTTTTGGTGTTTTGCTAATCGGTGTTTTTAACGTCTTAGTCAGTTTTTCTTTGGCTTTCAATATGGCTCTGCGCTCAAGGGATTTGCCAACTTTGGATAGAAGGCGTCTCTATGTGGCTGTTAGGCGCCGGATCAAGTCTGATTTCACATCACTGTTACTTCCACCTAAATAATTGATTTATATGATTTATTTATCATAGACCACAGGCTTACTTAGTACTTGAGCAGTTTAATGGGGTATCTGATAAACTTGAGCGCAAGAGTCAGGTATTAAACGTTTCAACAACCCAATATTGATGAGGTAAGAGATGAGACTAACAACCAAAGGACGTTTCGCTGTCACTGCAATGATTGATTTGGCCCTGCGCGAATCTCATGGCCCAGTAACACTCGCCGGTATTAGCCAAAGACAACATATTTCACTGTCTTATTTAGAGCAGTTGTTTGGAAAATTACGACGTTTTGACATTGTCGAGAGTACTCGCGGACCGGGTGGTGGTTACACCTTGGCACGCAAGGCTGAGCAAGTCACGGTGGCTGACATCATCATCGCTGTTGATGAGCCCTTGGATGCAACGCAATGCGGTGGTAAGGGTAACTGCCGCGGCGAAGATGCTGGTCATGGCCGTTGTATGACCCATGATTTATGGACCAGTTTGAATCAAAAGATGGTTGAGTATCTAAGCTCAGTTTCATTGGCTGACTTGGTCAAGCAACAAGAGGGCAGAGTCCATGTGCATGGCATGCGTGAGACCAAGATAAAGCTTGAAGCTCCAAGATCTTCTAAGTCGACCAGTGCAAGTGCAAAAAAAGAAGTTGAGGCCAAGAAGAAGCCATTGGCAAACTCAGTATTTACTTTTGCCCAGCAAATTAATTGATATCAGTTACTGATACAGCAACACAACAAATAAAAAAGATATTGAAATAAAAGGAAGCAAATATGTCATCACCTAAACCAGTGCCTATGTTTAGTCCAGAGCACTTCCCAATCTATATGGACTATTCATCAACCACGCCGATTGATCCAAGAGTGGTTGATGTGATGATTCCGTATCTTCGTGAGCAATTTGGTAATCCAGCATCACGCAGCCATGCTTATGGCTGGAGTGCTGAAGAGGCTGTTGAGACTGCTCGAGCAGAAGTTGCAAAATTAGTCGGTGCAGATCCAAGAGAAATCGTCTGGACCAGTGGCGCTACCGAAAGCAATAACTTGGCCATCAAAGGTGCCGCTCATTTTTACAAAGAAAAAGGCAAGCACATCATCACAGTTAAAACAGAGCACAAGGCAGTGCTAGACACTTGTCGTGAGTTAGAGCGTGAAGGGTATGAAGTTACATATCTTGATGTATTGCCTAATGGTTTGATTGATTTTGAAAAATTCAAAGCGGCCGTTCGCTCAGACACCATTGTTGTTTCTGTGATGTTTGTGAATAATGAAATTGGTGTGATCCAAGATATTGCCAAGATTGGTGAGTTCTGTCGTGAAAAAGGCATCGTGTT
This sequence comes from Burkholderiaceae bacterium, assembly GCA_040377355.1. Classification (GTDB taxonomy): domain Bacteria; phylum Pseudomonadota; class Gammaproteobacteria; order Burkholderiales; family Burkholderiaceae; genus Polynucleobacter. Next base: position 5,677 of record JBEIOY010000072.1, read on the forward strand.
TCACGTTGATGCAGCTCAAGCGACAGGCAAGGTCGCAATTGATTTAGAAACCCTCAAGGTTGATTTGATGAGTTTCTGCGCACACAAGACATACGGACCAAAAGGTGTCGGCGCTTTGTTTGTTCGTCGTAAACCGCGTATTCGTATTGAGGCTCAAATGCATGGCGGCGGCCATGAGCGCGGTATGCGTTCAGGTACTTTGCCGACCCACCAATTAGTAGGTATGGGTGAGTGCTTCCGCATTGCCCGCGAAGAGATGACCACCGAAAATGAGCGCATTCGCATGCTAAGAGACCGCTTATGGAATGGCTTGAATCAAATCGAAGAGGTGTATCTCAACGGCGACATGGATCAACGCATCCCGCACAACTTGAATATCAGCTTTAACTATGTTGAAGGTGAATCGATGATCATGGCCCTGAAAGACATCGCCGTGTCATCAGGTTCTGCATGCACATCAGCATCTTTGGAGCCTTCATATGTGTTGAGATCATTGGGTCGTAATGACGAATTAGCGCACAGTTCTATTCGTTTCACCATCGGCCGCTTTACAACTGTTGAAGATGTTGATTTCACCATTGAGTTAGTCAAGGGCAAAATTGCAAAATTAAGAGATTTGTCACCATTATGGGAAATGTTTAAAGATGGTGTTGATTTAAATACGATTCAATGGGCGGCACATTAATTTTTTATTGATCTATCAATAGTTTTTAAAAGATAACTGAGAAAGTAACTGAGGAAATAAAATGGCATACAGTGAAAAAGTAATTGAGCATTATGAAAATCCACGCAACGTTGGCTCATTTGAAAAAGGTGATGATCACGTTGGTACGGGTATGGTCGGTGCACCAGCCTGCGGCGATGTGATGAAGTTACAAATCCGCGTGAATGACCAAGGCATCATTGAAGATGCTAAGTTCAAAACCTATGGTTGTGGCTCAGCGATTGCTTCATCTTCATTGGTAACGGAGTGGGTCAAAGGTAAAACTTTAGATCAAGCGCTTGAAATTAAAAACGCTGCGATTGCTGAAGAATTGGCTTTGCCACCCGTCAAGATTCACTGCTCTATCTTGGCTGAAGATGCCATCAAAGCAGCAGTGGCTGACTACAAAGAAAAACACGCTAAATAATCATGGCCATTACTCTGACAGAGAAAGC
>JBEIOY010000199.1:0-2338 GCA_040377355.1 Burkholderiaceae bacterium
AGCCCCAGGAGAACCTGGTCGCGTGAAAACAGTCGATGTTCCACTCGAGCAGCGCAATCGCTATTCAATCACCGATGATGATGTGGCAGAGTTAGCAAAGTACGCGATGATCATTGAGAAGCACTATGAGCGTCCAATGGATATTGAGTGGGGCAAGGATGGTATTGATAGCAAGATCTATATCCTGCAAGCACGCCCCGAGACGGTGAAGAGTCAGGCTCAAGGCAAAGTTGAGATGCGTTACAAGCTCAAAGGACATTCAACTGTTTTAACTACTGGCCGTGCGATTGGTCAAAAGATTGGTACGGGCACAGTGCGTGTTGTGAAAGACGCCAGTGAAATGGATCGTGTTCAACCAGGTGATGTCTTGGTTGCTGATATGACTGACCCCAACTGGGAACCTGTGATGAAGAGGGCGGCTGCAATTGTGACAAATCGTGGCGGTCGCACTTGTCACGCTGCAATCATTGCGCGTGAGTTAGGCGTTCCTGCTGTTGTAGGTTGCGCTGATGCCACCATGGTTTTAAAAGATGGTGCAGTGGTCACGGTGTCATGTGCTGAAGGTGATGAAGGTCGTATCTATGATGGTCCAATTGAAACCGAAGTGACTGAAGTGAGTCGCGGTGTCTTGCCAGAAATTCCAGTGAAAATCATGATGAACGTGGGTAATCCACAATTGGCATTTGATTTCTGCCAAATTCCTAACGCTGGCGTTGGCTTGGCCCGTTTAGAGTTCATCATCAATAACAACATTGGGGTGCACCCAAAAGCTATTTTGGAATATCCAAACATTGATTTGGATTTGAAGAAGGCTGTTGAAAGTGTTGCTCGTGGTCACGCCAGTCCAAAGGCTTTCTACGTCGACAAATTGGCAGAAGGTATCGCTACGATTGCTGCTGCTTTCTATCCAAAACCAGTGATTGTTCGAATGTCCGACTTTAAGTCAAATGAATATAAGAAGTTGATTGGCGGATCACGTTACGAGCCGGATGAAGAAAATCCGATGCTTGGTTTCCGTGGCGCCTCACGCTATATCTCAGAAGATTTTGCTGAAGCATTTGCGATGGAGTGTGAAGCCATGAAGCGTGTGCGAAACGACATGGGTTTAACCAACGTTGAAATCATGATTCCATTTGTTAGAACCGTGAATCAAGCTGAAAAGGTGATTGGTCTTTTGGGTCAACATGGTTTGAAGCGCGGCGAGAATGGTTTGCGCGTCATCATGATGTGTGAAATTCCATCCAATGCAATCTTGGCAGAAGAGTTCTTAGACCACTTTGATGGATTCTCAATCGGATCAAATGATTTGACTCAATTGACTCTGGGCTTAGATCGTGATTCTGGTATGGAGTTGCTGGCGATCGATTTTGATGAGCGCGACCCCGCTGTTGAATTTTTGGTTGCCAGAGCCATTGAAACTTGTCTTGCGAAAGGCAAATATATTGGCATCTGCGGTCAGGGACCCTCTGATCATCCGGACTTTGCTCAGTGGTTAATGAAAAAGGGCATCACCTCAATTTCATTGAACCCTGACAGCGTGGTTGATACTTGGACGATGCTTGCTAAAAAATAATTGGGTTGATTATTTAGATCTTTATATGACTCAGTTAGACCAAAGAAAACGCGGACTATGATCAGTCCGCGATTTTGGAGCCCGAACGCATGATTCGGGCTTTTTCTATTTGCCAGTCTCGATCTTTCGACGCATCACGTTTGTCGTGTTGTTTTTTACCTCGACCAAGGCCTATTTCACATTTCACTCGACCTTTGGAGAAGTGAAGATTGATTGGTACCAAGGTATAGCCTTTTTGTTCCACTTTACCGATGAGTTTTTTGATTTCAATGGCATTGAGCAAAAGCTTGCGGGTTCTACCAGGATCCGCCAAAACATGAGTTGAAGCAGAAATCAAAGGGCTGATGTGGCAGCCAATCAGATAAATCTCAGCGCTGCGGATCACAACATAAGCCTCTTTGATTTGGGCGCGACCTTCCCGGATGGCTTTTACTTCCCATCCTTGTAAGACCATGCCTGCCTCAAATCGCTCTTCGATGAAATAATCAAAGAAAGCTTTTTTATTGTCTATGATGCTCATATATTTATATCGTTAGAATACGAGATTATGGCAGACGTATTTAAGACAGTACTCATTCAGCACTCAGCAGAGAGAATGTATAACTTGGTGATCGATGTCGCCAAGTATCAAGACTTTCTTCCTTGGTGTGGTGGAGTTGAGATTTATGAGCAAACAGAAGAAATTCTGGATGCGAAAATACACATCAAATTTAAAGGTTTGGAGCAGTTCTTTCACACCAGAAACACCAATATCAGGCCAAACTC
>JBEIOY010000053.1:0-8051 GCA_040377355.1 Burkholderiaceae bacterium
CGCTGGCTGATGGGCCAATATGACGGCTTAAAAAAGCGTCATGATTTTCGAGTGTGGTCAGGGAGCTTTTCATTCTTTATGCACCAATGTTTTTTCCGTATGCTTCTGCTGAAAGAAGGCCATCAACTTTGCTGATGTCTGCCGGTTTAATTTTGAATAACCATGAGCCATAAGCGTCTGAGTTAACGGTTTCGGGTGCGGCAGTGGCCGCATCATTGATGGCAATCACTTCGCCTGACAGTGGGGCATAAATATCACTGGCCGCCTTCACTGATTCAACCACGGCACAAGCGTCGCCTGCATTTAAAGAATTGCCAACACTTGGCAGCTCAAGAAAAACAATATCGCCCAATGCTTCTTGAGCGTGATCAGTAATTCCAACGGTGATTGAACCGTCAGATTCTTTGCGAACCCATTCATGAGATTCTGTGTAACGTAGGTCTTGAGGGATGTTCATAGTAGTTTCTCCAAATTAAACCAAGGCTTTGCCATGGCGCACGAAAGGGGGTTTAACAACAACTGCATTTAACTCTTTGTCACGAATAACAACTTTTACTACTTCACCAACTTCAGTTGCTAATGGAAGCTTGGCAAGCGCAATAGATTTTTGAAGCGATGGGCTGAATGTGCCGCTGGATATTTCGCCCTCACCTTTGTTTGATCTCACAATTTGATGTGCGCGCAACACGCCTTTGTCTTGAAGAATCAAACCTAGAAAAATAAATTTTTGAGGCTTGCTATCTAGGGCAGATTTACCGATGAAATTACGCTCGCTTGAGCGATCAATGGTCCAAGAAAGACCAACATCCAAAGGATTTGTTTGGTCATTCATGTCTTGGCCATATAAATTCATGCCAGCCTCTAAACGAAGAGTATCTCGGGCACCTAAACCTGCGGGCTGAGCCCCTTGGACAATTAAAAGATTCCAAACAGCCACCGTATTGTTCAGGGGAACCAATAGCTCAGCGCCATCTTCCCCGGTGTAACCAGTTCTTGCGATCATGATTTCTCCAAAAGGAGTTTGTTCGCATGAGGCATGAAAGTTTTTCAATTCAGAGGCTGCTTTTGCTAGTGAAGGTATGGCTTTTTTAATGAGTTCAAGTGCTTTAGGGCCCTGAACCGCAATCATGCCCTGCGGGTTTTGATTGGCAATCAGATCGGATCTTCTAGGAATAAGTGTTACGTCTTGAAAGCTTGTCGCTTGCTTATTCAACCATTCAAGATCTGTGTGAGCTGTTGCAGCATTGATTACTAAACGATAGTTGGGATCTAGACGATAGACAATCAAATCATCAATAACGCCAGCTTCATCATTCAGCAAACAACCATAAAGAGCTTGCCCATTGTTTTTTAGTTTATTGACATTGTTAGCAACAACTTTTTCTAAAAAAGCTTTCGCATCTTTTCCGATAACATCAACGGCCGCCATGTGGGACACATCAAATACCCCACAATTTGTTCGAGTGGCAATGTGTTCCTCAATTTGAGAGCCGTAGTTAACCGGCATTTCCCATCCGCCGAAATCAACAAGCTTTGCGCCAGCCAGATGATGCGCGTCAAAAAGGATTGTGCGTTTTAGATTTGTAGGGACAGCCGACATCCAAACTCCTTGAAGGAATTGATGCCCCCCTGTCCTGTTACCTGAGAGATTGAAGAGTTCAAACCATTTGTACTCTTTTAGCCCCTTCGGTGGGCAACTGAATGCCGCTCTCCAGAGTGTAAATATCGACGGTCCATTTGCCTGAGCGTTCATGGGCATTGCGCCTTCGGCGTTGGTAAACCAAACTCTCCCATCGATGCAACATTGTACCCAAGCTGGAAAAAACCACCAAAAATAACTTATGCACAAATTTGGTGCATAAGTGGGTTTTTTTGTGCACCAGAACATTCATAATTCGACCCTTAACAAAGGTCATCTAGGGGTGATAAATGGAAAACTTTAAATCGGGGGTTGACGCCCTATTCATCATGACTGGCGCCATTATGGTGCTAGCAATGCACGCGGGCTTTGCTTTTTTAGAGCTAGGAACTGTTCGTAAAAAGAACCAGGTGAATGCCCTTGTCAAGATTTTGGTTGATTTTGCCGTTTCGACTATCGCATATTTCTTTATTGGTTACAGCATTGCCTACGGCTTAAATTTCTTTTCTAGTGCTGAGGTTTTGGCTCAAAAAAGTGGTTTTGAGTTGGTCAAGTTTTTCTTTTTACTGACCTTTGCCGCAGCAATACCGGCGATTATTTCTGGCGGTATTGCGGAGCGCGCGAAATTCAATCCCCAATTGATTGCCACATTTATTTTGGTGGGTTTTGTTTACCCTCTATTTGAAGGCATGGTTTGGAATCAGCAATTTGGTTTTCAAGCATGGTTAAAAGAATTAACCGGTGAGGAGTTCCATGACTTTGCGGGCTCTGTAGTTGTTCATGCAGTGGGTGGCTGGATTGCTTTGCCCGCAATTATCTTATTGGGCGCACGCCATGGACGATATACCAAAGACGGCAGAATTTCCGCTCACCCACCATCCAGCATTCCATTTTTAGCCCTTGGCGCATGGGTGTTGGCGGTAGGTTGGTTTGGTTTCAATGTGATGAGCGCACAAACGGTTGATAAGCTGAGCGGCCTAGTTGCCATGAACTCATTGATGGCGATGGTTGGAGGAACTTTGGTTGCTTGGGCTGTTGGTAAAAACGACCCCGGCTTTAGCTATAACGGCCCTTTGGCGGGTCTTGTTGCCGTATGTGCTGGCTCAGATTTAATGCACCCAATGGGCGCCTTGGTTGTGGGCGGAATGGCCGGTGGTTTATTTGTGGTGATGTTCACCATGGTTCAAAACCGTTGGAGGATCGATGACGTGTTGGGCGTTTGGCCTCTTCATGGACTGTGTGGCGCTTTGGGCGGTATTGCCGCAGGCGTATTTGGACAAAAAGCTTTGGGCGGATTGGGCGGCGTGAGCTTTACAGCTCAGTTAATTGGTACTGTCGCAGGAGTTGCATTTGCTGCAATTTCTGGCTTGATCGTATATGGCATATTGAAAGCAGTTTTGGGTCTGCGCATGTCTCAAGAAGATGAGTTCGACGGAGCAGATTTATCTATTCACAAAATTACTTCAAGTCCTGACCGCGAATCTAATATGTAATTTTTAGTTTATTGAGATAATCGGAACTATGACTTTAAAAGTACTCATAGTTCCGGTTACACCCTTTGAGCAAAATTGTTCAATTTTGATTTGTGAAAAAACGAATCATGCCGCCATCGTTGATCCAGGCGGGGATCTTCCAAAAATACTAGATGCCCTAAAAGAGGCTGGTGCAATTCCAGAGAAAATCTTGTTAACTCATGGGCATATTGATCACTGTGCTGGCGCAGCATCCTTGGCACAAGATTTAGGTATTCAAATTGAGGGCCCCCATGAAGATGAGCGCTTTTGGATTGATCAGCTTCCTGAGCAAAGCAAGCGCTTTGGATTTCCAATGGCGCAAGCATTTGAACCAAACAGATGGTTGAAAGACGATGATCTTGTTACGGTCGGCCTCGTTGAATTATTGGTCAAGCACTGCCCAGGCCACACCCCGGGACATATTATTTTTTACGGCAAGGATGACCACTTGGCTATTGTCGGAGATGTATTGTTTGCAGGCTCTATTGGGCGCACGGATTTTCCTAGAGGAAATCACGCCGACTTAATCAGGTCTATTCGAGAAAAACTTTTCCCTTTGGGCGACGACATTACTTTTATACCCGGTCACGGACCAGTATCCACCTTTGGTGAAGAGAGAAAAAGCAATCCTTACGTGAGTGATATGGCTAATTAGGCCTTGGCAGAACCGGTACGGTGAGTCCTGTTGTACAAGCAACTTGCACAGATCCAACGTTGCTTGCGATTGCTTGTAGGAATCCATGTGCCACCCTCTAGAGGCTTTTCTCTACTGCAAGAAGAGCAAAACTTCATGACTCTTGTGTTGCTTTCCAGCGTGCTTGGCGGGGTTGACATATAGACTTCTCTTAAAGATTCAAGCTAACATTTTAACGGCTTTTTGAAAAACGCCCTTTAAAGGGCGTTTTGGGACTTTTAGCTTAGAACAATTTTGATTGAATCGGCTGTTTTGTTGCCATCAAAATCCAACCAACATTTCTTTTCGGTGTCATAAAGTTTGCACTGCTTGGCAGTATCAAAATACCAAGCCCAAGAAAACTTTTGAATAATGATTCTTTCTGGAAGCATATTTTCAAGTTTTGCTTGAGCCTCTTTGAGCTTGTAAAGGGGTACACCCATGTCAACGTGGTGAGCTGTGTGCTCCATGATGTGATGCATCCATGCACCCCATTTAAATGGGAAAACTAAATGCACAGTTGTAGAAACAAAGGGCTGAGCTCTTAGCCACTCAGATTTATCTGAGTACCAAGAAACGCTTGGATGGGTGTGATGTACATACACAACAAATCCAATCATGGCATTCCAGAAAATATATGGAATTAAAAACCCCGTGATCAACGTAAGCAGTATGGATTGATTGGTTTGAATAGCGGCAATCACTAATGCGCCAATCCATATAATTGCAAAAGTTGAAACTAAAATGTTATCCCACAAGAAGGCTGGGCGAGTTGCTGGCATGGCCTTCTTGCTTGGGAAGAACATCTTTTTCCACCAAATTTCAATGAGGTAATACAAGGCTGGACCCCAGCCACTTCTGTAGTGCCGCTCCAATGCTTTTTCCGCTGGAGTTAGCTTGTTATATTCTTCAAGAGATAAAGGCGCCCAAACAAAATCGAAACCTTTTAAATTAGTTTGACCATGGTGAACCACGTTGTGACCAACTTCCCAAAGGCTGTAAGGGGTGAGTGATGGTAAGAACGCAAGGCGCCCCAACACTTTGTTGAGTCCACGGTGTGGGGTAAAGCTCTGATGACATGCATCATGGCCCAAAATAAAAATACGCCCAATCATGAAGCCAGAAAAAACGGCGAAAAGGATTTTTACAAGAATTGATTCAAAATAAACGGTACCGACAATGCCCGCGGTAAGAATAAGGGTGTCAATGATCTGCAAGACAATCGCACGCATCACGACGCGCTCAGTCAATGGCGTGAGCCAAGAGCGAATCACTTTTCTGTGGGGAATGGGCTGACCGACCGGAATCGGTTGATCAATGGTGGCTTCTGCAATATTCGCGGACATAACAACCTTTTTAAGGGCAAAATTCAAGAATGCCTTATTTTAGATGTTTTTCTTGATTTGAGTTTGATCTAGGTCTAAATGTGGGGTATTTGGGGTCTGGTGCGACCGACAGGAATCGAACCTGTATCGAGAGTTTCGGAAACTCTAATTCTATCCATTGAACTACGGTCGCGTCCGTAAGATTGTAAGGCTGAAGGGAATTATCCTCGCTATAATGCTTGCGAGCTAGATAAAAAGGAAAAGTGCAATGAGTGAAGAACACGGAAATTTGATTAAATCACCCAAGCAGTTAATTGTGATGGTCTTTGCGAGCTTTTTTGTGCCGCTGATCATCATCGCTTTTTTAATGAGTTATGTGGGTAACGGGAAAAAGCCCGCCGCAAATGCTGATGCAGCTGCTGAATCGGCCAATCAATTGATTAAACCCGTTGCACTTTTAGACTTTAAGGATGCATCAGGCCCTAGAGTATTCAAATCCGGCGAAGAAATTTATAAACAAGCGTGCGCATCTTGTCACGCCACGGGAGCTGCTGGCGCCCCTAAATATGGGGATATTGGTGGTTGGAGTGGCAGGCTTGGCCGTGGTTACGAAGGTCTTATGAACGCTGTTGTTAAAGGTAAGGGCGCAATGCCAGCCCGCGCTGGAACAAGCCCAAGCGATGTTTCTGACTATGAATTGGGAAGAGCGATGGTCTACTTGGCAGCTTCAGCAGGCGGTAAACTTGCAGAGCCCAAGGCCCCAGCCCCAGAGGCCCCAAAGCAAGACGAGCCAAAGAAATAAAACGCAGCAATCATTTAAAAAGCCCCCAATCGGGGCTTTTTTACGCCTCTCTCTTTTCAATTAACTCACGATAGGCATCTTTTTTGCTGATACCCGTGATTTGAGAAATGATTTCAGAAAGCTCTTTGTGCCCTATTCTGCCGTTGATTGCAGAAATCCATTGAAGTGTGAGCCCATCAAAATCAGTGGGAGAGTTGCTGCGAGCAGCACCTTCTATGCCGAGAACATACTCACCCTGCCAATTTCCAATTGTTTTCATCCAGGCCGCTAAATCCCTAACGGCAATGACTTTGATTTCTTCAAAAATCTTACTCAACTCTTTTGCAATCAGCACCCTTCGGTCTCCGTCCAGGTGAATGACAATCGAGCTGAGCGTAGACTCTATGCGATGCGGCGCCTCATAAAAAAAGGAGCTAATGTTTGATGTTGCGGCTACTTTGAGCAACTCGTCTCGTTGATTTGCTTTGGCAGGTAAAAAACCTAAAAACTGAAAGCCGCCATTCCCATGCTTTAAAAAATCTCCCGCCCCAGACACTGCTGTCGTAATTGCACTCGGGCCTGGCAGAGGGCAGACTTGATAACCACCCTTTTTAATTTCTTCGCAAAGAATTGCCCCTGGATCTGATATTCCAGGCGTGCCTGCATCTGATATGTAGGCCCAACGTTCACCGTTGCGTAGTTTTTCCAATAGATATGCGCTCGCTGAAATTTCATTGTGCTCGTGCAAAGCATAAAGAGGCTTGGAGATCCCATATGCATTCAACAACATGGCGCTGTGCCGCTTGTCCTCGCAAGCAATGCCGTCGACCAAACTCAATATGTGTAGCGCCCTTATCGTGATATCCGCTAAGTTTCCAATCGGCGTTGGGACAAGGTAAAGTGTTCCAGCGGGAAAACTTTGTCCGTGCGCATATTTAAAAATATCCATACATGCTTCCTATTTGAGTAAAAGTGACTCAATTAAATGATGATGCATCAAAGATTCTGACAAGGCAATTTTGCTCAGTTCAAAGGTAATATATCTTTATGGAAATAAGTCTTGAGGGCATAATCTAGCTATGAGCAAAGAGATTAAAAATAATTTAGAGCAACGTGTCAAAAAACATTTTTTTGACAGCATTGAAACAAAGAAAAAAGCGGCAGAAACAATGTCTGAAGATATTGTTCGCGCGATTAATTTGATGCACCAGGCCCTGGCCTCCGAAAAGAAAATATTGGCTTGCGGCAATGGCGGCTCAGCAGCAGATGCTCAGCACTTCGCTGCTGAGTTGGTCGGTAGATTTGAGCGCGAACGCCGCGAGTTGCCAGCGATAGCCTTAAGCACGGACTCTTCGATATTAACGGCGATTGCCAATGACTACAGCTATGAAGTAATTTTCAGCAAACAAGTCAGAGCGCTTGGCCAGACGGGTGATGTGCTTTTGGGTATTTCAACTTCAGGAAATTCTGCCAATGTGATTGCGGCGATTGAGGCGGCTCACCTGAAAGGAATGTCTGTGATTGCATTCACGGGCAAGGATGGCGGCAAGATAAAAAATATTTTAAAAAATTCCGATGTTCATTTATGTGTTCCTGCGGAGCGCACGGCGCGCATTCAAGAAACACATTTGTTGTTATTGCATTGTTTGTGTGATGGCGTTGATCACTTGATGTTCGATTAAATTCTGGGAGTAGAAATGATTAAACAATTTAAGCGCCAAACTTTAAAAATAATTGCACTAGGTGCCGGCGTTAGTGTCCTGTCTGGCTGCTTTCCTTTGGTTGCAGGTGGAATGGCTGGTGGCGCACTCGTGATTGCTGACAGAAGAAATCCTGGCACACAAGCAATTGATCGAGGTATTCAGTTGGAGGCAGAAAGCTTCTTAACTAAAAAATATGGCGATAACATTCATGTCAATGTGAGCGTGTTTAATCGACGCGTTCTAGTGACGGGCGAAACAAGAACAGAAGCAATCAAGCTCAGCGTTGAGGCGGACATCAAGAACATGAAAAATGTCTCGGCTGTTTTTAATGAAATGGTTGCTGCGCCAATCAGTGGTTTGAGTGCTAGAGCAAATGACAGTTATTTGACAACGCGCATCAAGGGCGCCTTTGTTGC
>JBEIOY010000059.1:0-7806 GCA_040377355.1 Burkholderiaceae bacterium
AAAGCGATTGGGGTCACCAGCTTGCAACGCTCAATCCATGCGCCAGACATCCCAACTTTGAGTGAGTCTGGCGTACCTGGCTTGAAAAACTTTCAGGTCACGTCTTGGTTCTCTCTGATGGGGCCAGCTGGAATGAATAAATCTGATGTACAAAAAATTGCTCTGGAGACAAAACGTATTCTGAATCTTCCTGATGTCAAAGAAAAACTTTCAGCCATCGGCTTAGAAGCAAATCCTCAAGGGCCAGACGCATTGAACCAATTAATTCAGCAAGACTCCAAACGTTGGTCCAAATTGATCGAGGAAACAGGAATCAAAGCCGAATGAGTTTAAAAGTCTCATCTCTTTCTCAAGATCTTGTTAAACGCAGTCTGGCATCTGTGTGGCACCCCTGTACTCAAATGAAACATCATGAGCAATTTCCTCTGGTGGCAATCTCTCATGGCAAAGGAGTTTGGCTGTACGACCATGATGGTCATCGTTACTTGGATGCCATCAGCTCTTGGTGGGTGAATTTATTTGGCCATGCCAACCCATCGATCAATCAAGCACTGAAAGATCAACTCGATTCTTTAGAGCACGTGATGTTGGCAGGCTTCACACACAAACCCGTGGTGGAATTATCAGAGCGCTTAAGTGCACTGACCCAACATCAATTAGGTCATACCTTCTACGCATCCGATGGTGCCTCTGCCATTGAAATGGCATTGAAGATGAGCTTTCATTATTGGCAGAACAAAGGCTTGGCCAATAAAAAAGAATTCATCTGCCTTAAAAATAGTTATCACGGCGAAACGCTTGGTGCTTTAGCAGTCACGGACATTGCGCTCTTTAAAGAAACTTATGGCCCCTTGACACACCCTGCCCACATTGTTGCAAACCCCGATGCTCGCCTTGCAACGGGTAATCAATCTGCCAAAGACATCGCAACAAGCGCTTTAACGAATTTAGAAGCGCTACTAAAAACCCAATCAAAAAATATTGCTGCATTGATTGTTGAGCCATTGGTTCAATGCGCATCAGGCATGGTCATGCATGATTCCTCGTATCTTCAAGGCATCAGAAAACTTTGCGATCAATATCAAATTCATTTGATTGCCGATGAAATTGCTGTGGGTTGCGGTAGAACAGGCACTTTCTTTGCCGTTGAACAAGCAGGCATATGGCCTGACTTTTTAGCCTTATCAAAAGGTATCAGTGGTGGCTACTTGCCGCTATCGCTTGTGATGACAACGGATGAGATTTATCAAGCTTTCTACCACCAAGACGCGCGCAAAGGATTTTTGCACTCTCATTCATACACAGGCAATCCTTTGGCTTGTAGAGCAGCCTTAGCAACATTGGATATTTTTGAAAAAGATAATGTCTTAGAAAAAAATAAGGTTCTTGCCAAAAAGTTATCCGATGCATTTGCTTGGGCAAAAGAAGATGAACGGATCATTCATTTTCGGCAAACAGGCATGATTTTGGCTTTCGATATCAAGCCAGAGCATCTTTGTGAGAACTTCTCAAAAGAATTTTTTGTACATGCTTTAGAGCAAAGCATTTTGGTTCGCCCAATTGGCTCAACCATCTACATCATGCCGCCGTACATCATCAGTGATGATGAAATCATTCACTTATCAAAAGGCATTCAAGCAAGTTTGAACGCCACTTTGAGTGGCAATCATTAGAACTGTTACAGTCAAAACATGACAGTCAGATACATCAACCACTTCAATCATTTACTTGATGATCTGGAGCAGCATTCACTCAAAAGAACTCTCAAAATTTGTGACAGTGCCAGTGCACCCATCATGACAATTGATGGTCAAGCAATGCTGACCTTTTGCAGCAATGATTATTTGGGGCTGGCCAATCATCCTGATTTAGCCAAAGCAATCTCTGAAGGTTTACAACTTTTTGGTTCAGGCAGCGGCGCATCACACATGATCAGTGGTCATCATCGCCCTCATGATGATCTAGAAAAAGATTTGGCAAAAACTCAAGCCGTATTTATTCCAGAAGTTCGAGCATTATTTTTTAGCACGGGCTACATGGCCAACCTCGCCGCCATCACTGCCATCAGCAGTGGTCTTGGATCTAATCAAGTGATGAGCATCTACTCTGAGGAGCTGAATCATGCATCACTGATCGATGGGGTTCGTTTGGCCAGCAAACAGAACCAAGCCAAGATCCAGGTATTTCCACACCAAGACTTGCAGGCCCTTGAACAACTACTGGCCAATGACACCAATCAATTTAAATTGATTGTCACTGATGGCGTATTTAGCATGGATGGCGATATTGCAAAAGTCGCTGAATTACTCAAGCTGGCTCATCAATATGATGCCTTGATGTTGATCGATGATGCTCACGGCTTTGGCGTTCTTGGTCAACATGGTTTTGGCATCCTTGAACATGCGGGTATTCAAAAAACCAATGAAGCAGCCGCAAGAATTATTTATATTGGCACATTGGGCAAAGCCGCCGGCATCAGTGGGGCATTCATTACTGGTCACAAGACGCTCATTGAGTGGATCAAGCAAAAAGGTCGCTCTTATATTTACACCACTGCATCACCCCCAGCAATTGCCCATGGTCTACTTAAAAGTTTGGAACTGATCTCTGATGATTCTCATCGAGTATCACTCAACAAGAACATTCAATATTGGAAAAAAACACTGCGCTTAAATAAATGGAAGTTGATGCCATCTGATACAGCGATTCAACCAATCATGATTGGCAAAACTGAAGATGCTTTGCGAGTTGCTCAACAGTTGTATCAGAAAAATATCTGGGTACCCGCCATCAGACCACCCACGGTCCCCGCTGATACAGCCAGGCTGCGAATCACATTCTCAGCCAGTCACACCACAGAGCAGATTGATCAATTAACCCAAGCGTTGATGGAGATTGAAGATGGTCTTTAAATCTAACAATCCTAGCAATTATGGCGTACTTGGCAAAGCTGGTTTTTTTGTGACCGGCACGGACACAGAAGTTGGCAAAACATTAATTTCTGGGGCCTTGATCATCCACTTAAAAAAACAATACGCTGTGGTTGCTGGTTTTAAACCTGTGGTCGCTGGCATGAGTTTGATTGCTGGAAAGATGCGCAATGAAGACATCTTGGCGCTATCAAGCGCCATGAATTACCAGCCACAAGAAGATTATTTGGATATTTGCCCCTACCAACTATCGACCCCAGCAGCCCCTCATTTAGTTGCAAAAGCATCTGCCATAGATCTTGATTATTCGGTGATGCTTAATGCCTTCAAAAATTTACGCGAGAAGTCAGACGCGATCGTGGTGGAAGGGGTTGGAGGTTTTAAAGTACCTTTTCATGATGGTAAAACGAGTGCTGATTTTGCCCAAGATATTGGTCTACCCATTGTTCTAGTGGTTGGTATGAGATTGGGTTGTATCAATCACGCGCTGCTTACTGTTGAGGCGATTCAATCAAGAGGTTTGCAATTGGCTGGGTGGGTAGCGAACACCATTGGACCCATGGCACTGCTTCAAGAAAATATTGAGACACTCGAACACTTGATACCAGCGCCTTTGATGGGAGTTATTCCTGAGCTACCCAAAGAATTGATCCAGGTGCCTTACAGCATTAGCGCCATGGAAAAAGCCGCCAACTATTTGAAGAATATTTCTTAAGCTCAGTCGATCAAGACTTAAAGCAGTTTAAGACTCAAGATCCCTTAACTCTCTGCGCAAAATCTTACCAACGGTTGATTTTGGTAATTCAGTTTTAAATTCAATGAATTTTGGTCGCTTGTAATTGGTTAATTGTGTTTTGCAATACTCAAGCACCTGGTTTTCAGTCAAACCAAGATCTTTTCTAACAATGAACACTTTCACAGCCTCGCCAGCAGGGCCATCCTTGACACCTACTGCTGCGCATTCCAGAACCTGAGGCATCATCGCCAAAACTTCCTCAATCTCATTGGGGTAAACATTGAACCCTGACACCACGATGGTGTCTTTCTTGCGATCAATGATTTTGACGTAACCATCCGCGGTCATATAAGCGATATCGCCTGTTTTAAAAAATCCTTGCGCCGTCATTGATTGCTTTGTTTCAGCATCACGATTCCAGTAACCGGCCATCAACTGAGGGCCTTTGATGCAAATCTCCCCTGGTTCGCCGATGGTAACCACACGTTCTTCATTATCCAAAATCAATACATCGGTTCCCGGCAAAGGCAAACCAATCGTTCCTGTAAAGCCATCGATCAAAGGAGTATTACAGCAAACCACTGGCGATGTTTCAGAAAGTCCGTAACCCTCAGCAATTGGTTTACCGGTTAATTGTTGCCAGCGATCTGCCACTGATTTTTGCACAGCCATGCCACCACCAATGCTCACCAATAGAGATGAAAAATCAATGTTTGTAAATTTTGGATGGTTCATCAAAGCATTGAACAGTGTATTGACTGCAGGAAATATGTGGAACTCTTTCAAGCCACTCAGCAACTTCACAAAACCAGCAATATCTCTTGGATTTGTCACCAAAATATTCAAACCACCCGCCTTGATTCCGAACAAACAACACGCCGTCAAAGCAAAGATGTGATACATCGGCAAAGCACAAACAAAAACCAATTGCTCAATGCGCAAACCCCTCAAGCCCGGTTCAAGCCAAGTATCGATTTGCGCAATATTGGCCAAAATATTTCGGTGCAATAAAACTGCTCCCTTGGCTACACCCGTTGTGCCACCGGTATATTGCAAGAAGGCAATATCGTCGCCTTTGATTAAGACTTGCTCAAACGATGCTCTGGTATTTTTACCTTGCTGTAAGGCCTCTTTAAAATTAAGTGCGCCCTCTAATGACCAAGTGGGTACAGCTTTTTTCACATGCCTGATGATTCCATTGATCAAGTGCCCCTTAAGACCCATGAGCTCACCAACATTCGTGACAAGCACATGTTTGACCGTCACTTGATTTTGAATGCTTTGGAAAACATGCGCAAAGTTTTCTAGAATGACCAGCGCCACTGCACCAGAGTCATTCAACTGATAAGCCAGCTCACGAGCGGTATACATTGGGTTGACATTCACAACCACACACCCAGCTCTCAAAGACCCCAATAAAGCGATGGGATACTGCAACAGATTGGGCATCATCAAAGCAATGCGATCACCCCTTTTTAGACCTGACGACTGCAAAAAGGCTGCAAATTGCCAAGACAATTCATCCAATTCTTTGTAAGTGATTTTTTTGCCCATGCAATCAAAGGCGGGCCTTGAGCCGTATTGGCTGAATGATTGGGCGAATAAATCATTCAATGACTCAAATTGTGTTCCATCTACCTGATGCGGAACACCATCCGGGTAACTTTTCAACCAAGGTTTGTCTTGATTCAAGGCATTTCCTTTAAAAAATCGCATTTGATTGACCAATACAGAAACACTGTACCAAACTTAGGTAATTAAGGGGTATTCAGCGTCTGCGCTATATAAGAGCTATGATTAGGGGTAAGTCACCCATCTACGAAGATTATGAAATTATTACCAGAAATCTTAGAGTCTGCAGAAGTCATTCAAGCAATTCGCCGCGATATTCATGCGCACCCAGAATTATGTTTTGAAGAAAAACGTACATCTGATGTCGTGGCACAAACATTAGAGTCTTGGGGCATCAAGATTCATCGTGGCTTAGGTAAAACTGGTGTTGTAGGAATTATTGAAGGCTCCTTGGGGAAAGGTCGCAGCATTGGCTTGCGTGCCGACATGGATGCGCTACCACTGCAAGAACACAATCATTTTGAACACACGTCCCAACACCCGGGGAAAATGCACGCTTGCGGCCATGATGGTCACGTGGCCATGTTGTTGGGTGCGGCTCAATACCTTGCGCAGCATCGCGCTTTCAAGGGCACGGTTTATCTTATTTTTCAACCGGCTGAAGAAGGTGGTGGTGGCGCCAGAGAAATGATTCGTGATGGTCTGTTTGATTTATTCCCTTGTGATGCTGTGTTTGGTATGCACAACTGGCCAGGTATTCCAGTAGGTGACTTTGCAGTTACGCCAGGACCCATGATGGCCTCCAGCAATGAATTCCAGATCACCGTCAAAGGTAAAGGTGGTCATGCTGCATTACCTCATAACAGTGCTGATCCGGTATTTGCGGCCAGTCAAATCATTAGCTCACTGCAAGCCATCATCACGCGCAACAAACGCCCAGTTGATGCAGCAGTTCTGTCAATCACTCAGTTTCATGCTGGAGATGCCAGCAATATCATTCCTGACAGTGCCTGGATTGGCGGAACAGTCAGAACCTTCACGCATGAAGTTCTTGATTTAATTGAATCACGCTTGCATCAAATTGCCAGTGCCACAGCCCAAGCATTTGACTGCGCCGCTGAAGTGACTTTTTCAAGAAATTACCCGCCCACCATCAATCATGAAAAAGAAACAGCATTTGCGATTGACGTCATGAAAGACTTGGTCGGCGAGCACCACGTCAATCCAAGAGTTGACCCGACCATGGGCGCAGAAGATTTTGCTTTCATGTTACAAAAAAAGCCTGGTTGCTACGTATTTATTGGTAACGGTGATGGTGATCATCGCTCACAAGGTCACGGACTTGGCCCTTGCCAACTGCACAATCCTTGTTATGACTTCAATGATCAATTACTGCCGCTTGGGAGCACTTATTGGGTTCGCTTAGTCGAGCGTTTTTTAGAGTCTAAGTAAGATCCTCAAGGGATCTTCGGCGTTTACTTCTTTACTGAAACTTTCTTTAATTCAATATCACCATAAATCGCATTGACCTTGCTTTTGGTGTTATCCGAATCGGTCAGCAAACCCAAGCCGATCACTTTGCCAGGCATTTCATTGAAAGCCTTTTGATAGTCTTTTGATATGTCTCGTTGATGCTTCTGCCATTTTCCAAGATGATCACTGCCGCTGTTCACAACAATCATCTTAATTCTGGATGTTCTGGGGCTTGGAATGACTGTTTCAACTGGGCTCTTGGTTGACCAGACATACATCAGGCTGGCATAAGGCATATCGTGGCCACTGATGATTTTTGCCATTTCAAAAACCATCTGATCTTTCAGCGGTAATTTTGTTTTATCACCATCAAACGCCACCACAATTCTCAAAGGGGCATCATCCTTGCTGGATTCTTTATTGTCTGCATCAGCGATCAAATTCATCGCCTTCCATTCCCATGACAACATCTGATATGAAGCAGGTCGTGGCTTTAGAGGCAAAACCAAACCTGAGGCAGCGACGTCTGCGCTGGCATGTAGAACTGTGCGACCTTGATAGTTCTTCAAGGTGTATTGAGTTTTATTCTTCTGCGGGGTGACTCGCCAAATTTGCCAAGCCTTAGGTAATTTACCGCCCTCATTGAGGATTGAAAACTTTTCAACATTCTCAGGTGGTGGAACGCTCTTTTCAGCAACATCAACCGTCGCGCAGGAACTCAAGAAAAAAACTCCTAAGAAAATGAATCCGAGTTGCTTGAGTGATTTCAAGGACAGTCTTTTCAAGAAAATATTAAATTTTGCAAATTTATTGATGCTTGAATTTTGCAGGTCGCTTTTCTAAAAAAGCCTTCATGCCCTCTTTTTGATCTTCTGTGGCAAATGCTGCATGGAACAAACGGCGCTCAAAACGAATGCCCTCACTCAAAGAGGATTCATAAGATGCGTTGATACTTTCTTTCGCCATCATCACAATCGGCAAAGACATCTCTGCAATGGTTTTTGCTGCACTCATGGCTTCTTCCATCAAGCGCTCCACTGGCACAACTCTTGACACCAAGCCAGCTCTTTCAGCCTCTTGTGCATCCATCATGCG
>JBEIOY010000012.1:0-15818 GCA_040377355.1 Burkholderiaceae bacterium
ATCCAGCTATCACTGCACAGCAACCTTGACCCCCAAACTCATTTCAACCTAGGAGTTGCCCTTGAAAAGTTTCGCGATCAAGGTGTTTTAGTTATCGGCAGCGGTATGAGCTTTCATAATATGCGTGGGTACGGCCAACCTGCTTTTGGATCAATTTCTGATGAATTTGATGAGTGGTTAGCCGAGGTAGTGGAGTCTGATCCAGTAAAGAGAAATCAGGCCTTGATTGATTGGGCCAATGCCCCCTCGGCAAGATTATGTCATCCCCCTGGTCAAGAGGAGCATTTATTACCTCTCATGGTAGTAGCTGGCGCCGCTTCAAAAGAACAAGGTTATAAGGTGTTCACAGATCGAGTCTTAGAAACTTCCATATCTGCATTTGTGTTTCGGTAATAGATCTGAGCTCTACCTCCAATTACATCAAATAAACCCATCAAGGCATACTCAAGCTAAACTACGAATCGAAAAAGTTTGCAATAGATCAAATTCATCCACCTTTTAATAATCCAAAAAATGAAACTAAAACTAACTAGCCAATTACTCTTGATTGATTTGGTATTGCAGCTATTGCCTATCGCTTATTTTGCTTTTAGTTCACCCACATTTGTGGATAATGGCCTCAACGGCCCATTGATTCAAGCAGCCTTTTATTTATTCATTATTTGGAAGGTTTCTGGTGGTAGCAACTTGGCCAGATATCTATTCTTGGCTTATACATTGGTGATTTTCTTGCCTTTGAGCGTGATGTTCTTAATGCACGGCAGCAGCATTGGCATGATCTTACTTGTATTGGTTCAGCTGGGCATCAAAGCTTATTGCTTGTATCAACTGTTTTTCACACCAACAAAGTTGGAGTTCACTAAAGTTGATGATGAGAGTGAATTCCCTAAATTCTGATGATCAGTTACAAAATCAGTTGCTCAAAGGCGCTGATCAGTGACTCAGGTTCTTGGGCGCCCTGAAGAAGATATTCTTCATTCAGTATCAGTGATGGCACTGACTGAATGCCCAAGTTCTTATAAAACTCTTCTTCGGCTTTAACTTCTGCAGTGAATTCATCACTGGCCAATATCTCACGAGCCCTGACTTTATCCAATCCCGCTCGAACCACAGCATCCAAGATATTTTTTTCATCATCAAGGTTTGCGGCTAAACAGAAATAGGTGTTGAGCAATTCTTTTTTAAGTGCCGCTTGCTTTTCAAGGTCACATTCATTGGCCGCCCAATATAACAAGCGATGACTATTGAAGGTGTTGTAAACACGTTTACGACCTTCGGAATGGAACTTAAATCCAGCCTCAAGAGCCCTGACTCTGATTTGATCTTGATTTGTTTTAACTTGATCTAGGCTCAAGCCATATTTTTGAGTCAAATGCTCCATGGCATCCTGTCCGCCAGGCGGCATGTGCGGATTGAGCTGAAAAGCACGAAAGCGAACTCTAAAGTCCACCACCATCTCTAATTGGCTCATGGCTTGAGATAAATTACCAAAACCAACTGCGCACCAAGGGCAGGCGATGTCGGAAACAAAATCGATGGTGATAATTGGTTTCAAAGAATGAGTTGTAAAAATTAATTAAAACATTATAAAAAAAGTCCATGCGCTGATTGCATGGACCTGTTCAAGCTAAATTATAACCAGTCAGCTTTGATGCTGTGTCTCTTGACTATTACTGAACGCCAACAATTTTCTTGGCTTCAGCCAAAGTATTCATTGATTCTGTGTGCTGACCAGCTTTGTGTTGCTCTTCACCCTTTGCGCGAAGCTCTTTCACTTTGCTCATATTTTGCGGTGTTAACTTTGCCGTTGGCAGGGCATTGTCAATTTTTTTCATTTCACCAGGGCAACCGTGCGCCATGGCAAAGCTGGACATACAAATTAAAGATGTAGCAATCAATAATTTTTTCATCTAGGTACCCCCATCAAAGTTAAGAGTAATTATCCTATCACCTTATAAGAATTTAGGTTGAGGCATCAATTTTTAGGGGTTTAACTTAAGATGATGATTTAAATAGGGAATTATTCTTATTAATAATTCAAATCAATTTGAATGAAAATCAAACATCGTTTTTTTATTCATACAAAACAGATTTACAACCTTAAATTACAATCAAATTCTGTTTTAACCCCTTCAGAAATCACGGCAAATAAAAGTGTCTGCAAACAATAGCTTTAAATGTCGTATCCTCAATAGTATTCATGTGGTCTCAAAAGAGGGTTGGAATAATCTTTTGGGAAAAGACGCAACTCCATTTTTACGCCATGAGTTCCTAAGTGCCCTAGAAGATTGCGCTTGCGTTGGTGGTAACACGGGTTGGCAAGTAGCGCACCTGGCCATTTATGCATCTGATGATAAAAATCCCATTGGCTTGATGCCACTGTATTTAAAAAACCATTCTTATGGTGAGTATGTCTTTGACTGGTCTTGGGCTGAAGCCTATCAACAACATGGCCTGCCTTATTACCCCAAAGCACTTTGCGCCATCCCTTTCACGCCAGTCAGAGGCGCACGTCTATTGGTGGGTGAGAGTGATCATACGGATGAGATTCGCATTCGGCTGATAGAGCAATTAAAGCAACTATTGATACAAAATGAGATTTCATCTGCGCATATTCTGTTCGCTGAGCAAAAGACGCAAGAGCTTTTATTGAAACAAGGATTCATGGCCAGAGATGCCGTTCAGTTTCATTGGAAAAACCATACTTATCAAAACATGGAAGACTTTTTAAGTCAGCTCAATATGAAGCGCCGTAAAAATATTCGAAAAGAACGATCTCAGGTGCAAAGTGCAGGGATATCTTTTCGTCATATCGACGGCCCAAGTGCTACTCAAGGGGATTGGGCATTTTTTTATCGCTGTTATGCAAATACCTACTACGAACACCGCTCATCACCATACTTAAGTGAATCATTCTTTCAAATGCTTGCCCAAAGCATGCCGGAAAACCTTCACTTGATTTTGGCTTATAAAAACGAGCAAGCAATCGCAGCATCCTTGCTCTTCGTTGACCGAGCCGGGCACACTAAAACCGCTTACGGTCGGTATTGGGGCGCTTTAGAGCACGTGCCTTGCCTGCATTTTGAAACAGCGTACTACCAAGCAATCGAATATTGCATCAATCATGGTATTGATGTCTTTGAAGGGGGCGCTCAAGGGCAGCACAAAATGGCCAGAGGATTTATGCCGGTCAAGATGCAGTCGGCCCACTGGATCAAAGACCCTGAGTTCTCTAAAGCAGTTGAGCGTTTCCTAATCCGAGAAAGCAGTGGTATTGAAAACTACATTGATGAGTTGGCAGAGCACTCGCCACTGAAAACAAGCGGCGCTACTTTATAAATATTTGCTAAAGTATGACCATGTTAAAACAATATTCCACCCATCGATTGAGCAAGTATTTTTCTTTGCTGGCATTCCTTTTGCTGAGTGGCTGCGCCTCTTTGACGCCACAACAGATCACGCAACGGATTGACACCATGAACGACTTCCAGATTTGTTTGGGAGCTCAAACAGGTTTGAATAATCAAGCATTTGATTTGGATATTGCGATTGTTGCCGCTGCCAAAGAACGCATCGCACAACGCAAACTGGATTGCTCCAGCAAGCATGATGAAATCGTACGTTTCTTAGTGACATCACTCAAGCAAGAGCAGAAATACCGCGAAATTTATTTCCCTAGACCAGGTTTTTGGCGTTTTTAAACTGCTGACTTTTTGAGCTTCGCTGGTAAAAATCATTCGGCTTGGACTGCACCCAAGCAATGAACTTTTGCATCTCAGCTTTTTCTTTGATGGCTTCGGCCGTGTTCAACTCTCTGGCCAATTGTGTTTCTGTGAATAAAGCATGGATTTGCCTGTGGCAAATACGATGTAAATATTCTGTTGCTTTGCCCCCCTTTGATTTTGGAACAAAGTGATGTGCATCTTTCTGAGAATTTGGAATGGGGCGGTCGCAAATAGGGCAGACAAGTTCAGTGACCGAAACTTCTTTCGGAAACGTGTCAGCAAGTAGTTTTTGACGAATTTTCCCCAACATGATGGCATCTATCTTAATGTTGGAATAACAAATTTGCTGAATTTGACTTAATTCATATATACTGTATAAATATACAGTATTACTATGACTCAACCGACCAATCAACTTCTTCACCAAACCAGCTTGAGTCAAGTGCCTCAAGGCTTGCCTGGCGATTTATTGGTGAATGAGACACCGCTCATCATGCACCCATTATCGGCAGGATTTCCGAGTCCTGCGGCTGATTATGCGGCTGATGGGTTGGATTTGAATAGCTATCTGATACAGAATAAGCCAGCCACTTTCATGTTTACTGTGAGAGGTGAATCAATGATTGTGGCTGGCATCCATCATGGCGATAAGGTGGTCGTTGATCGAGCCTTAAAGCCCAAACACAAAGATATTGTGGTGGCGGTGGTCAATGGTGAATACACGATCAAGCGCTTGTACAAATACAAAGGGCTCATTGAGTTACGTCCAGAAAACCCTGACTACCCCAACATCACATTCAGTGAAGGCCATGAGCTACAAATATGGGGTGTGGTCATTGGGGTGGTCAGACGTTATTCAAGTAGTTCATCTCGGGTTTGATCATGAGCTCCCCCAGTCAAAATTCCACCCATGCGCCACTGTTTGCCCTGGTGGACGTGAATAATTTCTACGTTTCTTGCGAACGAGTCTTTGCGCCACAGTTAGAAAAAACACCCATGGTGGTGCTGTCCAATAATGATGGTTGCGCTGTGGCACGCAGCGCTGAAGTCAAAGCCTTGGGTGTCAAAATGGGCACCCCTTGGTTTCAGATGAAAGACTTGGCCAAGCAGCATGGCATCTTAGCCTGTTCATCTAATTACACTCTGTATCACGACATGAGTCAGCGCGTGGTCGAAATACTGCGACAGTTCACGCCCAAATTAGAGGTCTACAGCGTGGACGAAAGCTTTTTACAAATCGAATCTGTTTTAAATGCTCACGAATCCCCCGTTCATTTAGGTACTGAGATCAAACAGCGCATCAAGCAGTGGACCGGTTTGCCTGTGTGCGTGGGCATTGCGCCCAGTAAAACCTTGGCCAAGTTTGCGAACCACTTAGCTAAAAAGAATCCCTCATTCAATGGCGTTTGTGATTTAAGCAATATGCCCAAGCAAGATCTTTATCAATGGATGAGTGAGGTATCTGCTGCTGAAGTCTGGGGTATTGGCAGAAAAATTGCCAAACGTTTAGAAAGCATGGGCATAAACACAGTGCTTGATTTGGTACAGGTATCTCCACAAATGATGAGACTGCAATTTGGGGTGGTGATTGAAAGACTTTGTTATGAATTGCGTGGCTTATCTTGTTTGGCTCTCGAGGAGGTGGCGCCACCCAAGCAACAAATTATTGCTTCTAGAAGTTTTGGCAAATTGGTGCTCAGTTTGGAGGAGTTGGCTGAATCAGT
This sequence comes from Burkholderiaceae bacterium, assembly GCA_040377355.1. Taxonomy (GTDB): domain Bacteria; phylum Pseudomonadota; class Gammaproteobacteria; order Burkholderiales; family Burkholderiaceae; genus Polynucleobacter. The sequence continues at coordinate 5,450 of JBEIOY010000012.1, forward strand.
TGCTACACACACGGCCAGAGCGGCTGAGAAATTAAGAGAGCAAGCATCATTGACCAGCTCGATCAGCGTGTTCATTCAAACCAATGTATTTATGAGAAATGAACCTCAGTACAGTCAAAGTATTCAGATACCTTTGGCGCATCCAGCAGATGACACCTTGGTGTTGACTGAAATGGCCATCAAAGGCCTGAAAGAAATTTATAAAAAAGGCTTTAGGTACAAAAAAGCTGGGGTAATGTTTGGCTTGATGACTGATAAGCCAGTGGTGCAACAGTCTTTGTTTGAAGATGCCAAAACACGAGGGCAGTCTGCACGTCTCATGAAAACTCTAGATTCAATCAACACGCGTTATGGAGCTCAAGCGTTGCGAGTCGCTGCTACAGGCACAGACCAAGCCTGGAAAATGAAGTCAGAAAATGTTTCGCCTAAGTACACAAGTCATTGGGATCAGTTGCCTTCGGCGTCTTGATTGAATTAATTATTTCAATTCAATTAACTCAGGCTTGACAACCCGAATTCTTTCGTCAACGTAATAGCCGCCATATTCGGTGTAACGCAAATAAACCGTTGAGCATTCTGGGCATTGATGAACCGTGCAACGATTGTATGGATGAAAGCTCACCGCGATTGGGGCATTCTCTGACCAAATGGTGGTGCCATTGGGGTGGTATTCATCCCAAATTTCTTCTACCTCAGAATGTTTAAGGGTGCCGACTATCTTTAAGCTATCGCGATCAAAGGTACTCAGAATTGTTTCCCAACAAGAAAAATCATGTGAGGTGCAATGTGCACATTGCTGCTCATCTTGTTGTGAAGCTAAAACGAATAGCTCTTGATCATTTAAAACCGGAATCACTGGTCTTCGTTTCTTAATGAGTGCAGAGCATAAATAGCTGGCAGTGCATAAATAAAACAATAGACAGCAGGGCCCCAAGACCATTTGTTGATTTCAAGTAGCCAAGCTGTGACCATCGGTGCTGTACCAGCAAATATCGCTACTGCAAGGCTGTAACCAATCGCAAACACTGAGCAACGTTGTTCAGGTTTGACCAAGCGACTGATCAAAATACCTTGAGCACCAAACAGCAACATCACGGGTGCCACGATCAATGATTGACCGATGGCTAAACCTATAACACCACCTAACTGAGAAGCCAGTATGGCAGGAACACATAAAATAGCGCCAGCCCATGTGGCGTACCAAGTGATCTTGATTCTACCCATCTTATCGGCCAGCCAGCCGCCCAAAACCACCAAGGGAATGCCCACAAATTGAATCACAGTGGCCACCGTGTTGGCTGATTGCATTGAGCCACCATGTTTGGCGGCGTAATCAACAAAATAAACAAATTGAACATAAAACAGCACATTAGAAAAAGAAATCAGCGCTGCAATCTGTACCAATACCCGCCACCCATGCGCAACTTCTTTTAATCGCAGAGCAATCAAAGCAAATAATTCTTTCAGGCTGAGCTTGTGATCAATAGCGGTCTCAAGGGTCTCAGGCATATGGGCCCTTAGCTTCCAGCCGGCAATTGCTACCAAGGCACCCAAAAGAAAAGGTAGGCGCCAGGCCCAATCATTCACAGCATTTTCGCCAAACACAAAAGCAGTGAGAGCTGCTGTCAAAGAGCCTAAGAAAAATCCCAGCAATGCTCCTGCGTGCGCAATGCCAGACATCAAGCCTTCTTTGCCTTGTGGCGACGCTTCAGCGGCATAGACCATGCTGCCTGTGTACTCACCACCAATTGAAAAACCTTGGGTCATACGGAGAAACAAAAGTGCATACGCCGCAATGGCCCCGACTTGAGCATAACTTGGCAGCAAGGCGACCATGAAACTGGCAACCCCCATGATCATGATGCTCCAGATCATCATTTTTCTTCTACCTAGTAAATCACCGACTGGACCCAAAATCAAACTACCAATGGGCCTTGCTAAATAACCGATGGCAAAAATACCAAAAGAGGCAATTGTTTGAAGTGTGGGATCGCTGGCTGGAAAGAACACCTTGCCAAGAGCTGTTGCGAAATACCCATAAATGGCAAAGTCAAACCACTCCAGCATATTGCCGGTAGCACCAGCAAAAGCAGCGGAATAACGTTTAGGAATAATGGCCATAATTACCCATCAATGTAAATATTGTCTTAATTCTATTTGATGGATGAGAGGATTAAGACAACTAAAAACTAAGACTGGCTTTGGCCGGTCATCTCTTCGATCAATTCTTTGACTAAATCAAGACGAATTTGAGCATTATCAATGCTCAATAGATGATGCTTTTGTGCTGGCGTCAGTGGCAAAATTTCGCACCAGCGGTTAGCGACCCAACCGCATTGTTCTAAATCATAAGGTTGGCAAAAAGGCATCTGATTTTCAGGAACCCCTTTTTTCTGCAACGATGCAACGATGGCACCTAAATTATCAGCTAGCTTTTGGTGCTCAGCTTGAATCGGGTAGTTAGCATCTTCAGATAAAAATTCAACATCGCCTACCCATAAACCGTTTTTCTCTCGTTTGCTCTGATGTACTTTAAAACGCCTTGTACCGTGACACTTAACGAAAAATAAACTGGGCTGCGGGGCATCAAAATAAGTGATATCCACCAAAGTGCCTGTTGGAAAGAACGCAGCGGGTTTATCGCCTGGCTCTGCAATTTCTTTACCCTCGTCTAAAGTCACAATGCCAAAAGTGGTTGAATTAGCAATGCAGTCTTTGACCATATCCAAATAGCGAACTTCAAAAATCTTCAAATCAAGTGCGCCAGAAGGATAAAGCGTCTGGCCAAGGGGGAATAAGGGAATGGTTGTGAGTTTGGTCAACATGAATCCATTGTATTCAAACCTGAAATAAATTGCTCATGACTATCCTGTTCTAATATTGTGGTTATGACTCCTGAATCCTTAGAAAAATTGATCAGCATAAAAATGCCTTTTGGTAAGCATGCTGGGCAGTTGCTGTGTGATTTACCGGCCAACTATTTATCATGGTTTGCCAGGGAGGGATTTCCGCGAGGTGAAATAGGGGAGTTATTGCACTTGATGCACGAGATTGACCATAACAACTTGCGGCACTTGCTCACTAACTTAAAAAAGTAAGCCCCCTTGCATTTGAGTAAGAATTTTCTCTGAGTAAATCAGGAATTTCTGACGAGCCACTTCTCGCACCTTCAGATCAACTAGATTCATCATGATTTCTTTAAGGAGAAAGCGCGATGGAAATGATCATCAGAAACATTGTCAAAAAAGCACCACCTAAACGAAGCAGAAAAAACTCGACCAGAAAGAGCTCCAATCTTTTATCTAAAAGCATCAGACTGGCAAAAAGTGCGAGCTATGGCTTGAGTAAATTAGCAACTTTGATTTTCATTGGCAGGCTATAAGGTTGTGTCATGAGCCAGGCGATGTGCGAGTTATTGGTTGATAAATTAATTAATTCTGATGAGTTAGGTGAAATCACGGAAACAATTCAGGTGGGAGTTGAGTCAGGGCAAGGCATTTGGCAACTGTTGATGGACAATCCGATTGTCTTTGGTATGCTGATGGGAGGTGGCATTGCCACCTTCATTAGGAAATGGTTCTTCAAGCGCTATAGAAACGCGTCGCGCTCAATGTAGGAGTCTTTGTTTCACATGATCAAGCAAGCCATCGCAAGCGTCCTCAACCAAATCAAGCACCTCTTCAAAACCTTCGCTGCCCTTGTAGTAGGGATCAGGAACAACGCTGACCTGATTCACTTTGCAAAATTCGGTTAAACGTCGGATCTTATGTTTTTTATTCTCGGGACAGCGCTGCTCTGTCAGCGCATAGTTTTCCCAATCCATCACGAGCAACAAATCATAGTGATTAAAATCACGATCTTCTAACTGCCTGGCTGCTAAATCTGATAAATCGTAACCACGCTTGAGCGCATGTGTTTGTGAGCGAGCATCTGGCGCCTCACCAATGTGATAGGCGTGCGTTCCTGCAGAATCAACGGTGACTTGATGAGATAAACCAGACTCTTCAATGTATTGGCGAAATACTCCGTGGGCTGTTGGGCTCCTACAGATATTGCCCATGCACACAAATAGAATGTTCATGGAGCTCATTTAAAACAAATCCCTTTGCGACTCTTTACGCAATAAAAAATGATTCTGTTGCTGGATGCTCATTTCTCTGCGACCGGGTGTGACGATGATGGCATCACCGGCCTTGACACTGCCGCCTTTGTGAACTTTGAGATACCAGCCTGAGCGTGTGGATTGAATCATCGCTTTTGATGCGCCCTTATAGCCCATGCGCGCATTGAATTTAAAGCAGGGCTCTCTCAGCTTGACAACCTCTAACTCAACATCACCAATTAGCCAGTTATCACCTACCCAAACAGCATCTTCTGAGAAGCCTTCAACACTGAGATTTTCTCCAACAAAACCAAAACCAATTAGATTTGTTCTTTTGGCTTCTCTACTGAGTAATTCATTCCAGAAGGGGTAATGCTCAGTTGGGTATGCGTAGATTGCTTTTTCAAGTCCACCATGAACGCTGAAGTCAGCTTGCTCATCACCATCCAAGCCAATGCTTCTGACTTTGATGCTGATGGGATTATCTAAAGTACTGACAATCTCTTTTTTAATGCCTGAATTGACCACCCGATAATCAGGGTGGTCAATACCAAATAAGGGTGCAATCTTGCCTGTGGAAATTGAAATGATGCGCATGCCATAATTAAATCACTGAATTGATAATTAGGTCATTTATGCCTCGTTTTGCTGCCAACATCTCTTTGCTCTATGCGCATCTGCCTTTTTTAGAGCGGGTCAAGGCCGCAAAAGAAGATGGTTTTGAGGCCATTGAGTGCCAATTTCCATACCAAGAAAATTCAGGTGCAGCTTTAAATGAAATCGCGAAACTGATGACTCAGCTTAATTTGCCCATGGTGTTGCATAACTTGCGAGGTGGTGATTGGGCCAAAGGTGATCGAGGCTTGGCTTGCGATCCAGCGAGGATAGAAGAATTTAGGCGCGGCATTTCTGATGCCATCTCGCATGCCCAACATTTAAATGTAAAGCAACTGAATTGTTTGGCTGGCATCTTGCCTGAGGGGCTTAGTCGCAATCAAGCTCAAAAAACATTTGTTGAAAATTTAACTTATGCAGCAGAAGAGTTAAAAAAATCAAATATCAAACTGTTGATTGAGCCCATCAACACATTTGATATGCCCGGATTTTTCTTGTCCAGCAGTCAGCATGCCTTAGAAACTATCATGGCGGTTCAATCTAATAATCTTTATCTTCAATACGATGCTTATCACGCTCATCGCATGGGTGAAGATATTTTGGGTATCGAAGAGTTGATGCCTTTCATTGAACACATTCAGGTTGCAGACCATCCCGGTCGACATGAGCCCGGCACAGGAGAAATCAATTACCCTGACTTTTTCATGTTGCTTGATGACTTGGGTTATGAAGGTTGGGTTGGTTGTGAATACAAAGAACTGCACCAAGCTAATTTCTTAAAAGCCTGATTGATCTTAGTCAACCGAAGATACATTGGGATGCAGGGCTTTGCCCGCAAGAGCGCTATTCGGAGGATAATGAAAGATCGAAAAATTATTGAGTCATTGCTTAGCCATTCTTATCAAATTTTGACATGCTATTAGATCCACCACAATCATCGCTGGCCTCTGTGCCAAAAACTATTCAAGATAATGGCTATGTCGCTTTATCCCCTGAGCAATTTTTTGAACTCTCTCAACACAAACTGACTGAGTGGCAAGGTTTATCTGCCACTTGGAAAAATTTACCAGCTGATGCCCATTTGAAAGATGGAGGTCGTTATCGCCAAAGACGGCACGCCAGTTTTGTGATTAAAAATAAATCAGTCACTTTGGCTCCTCATCGTGCGCATTGGCAACCAGTTTCTTATAACGCTTTGCATGGCGGCATTGATCGTTGGTTTGAACCATGCGAAGAAACTTTTGCAAATTCATCAGTGTTAAAAGATTTTTTATTGAACTTGGCGCTTCGGTTTGATCAAACACAAAACAATCTTGATGAATCTAAACCTTGGTTCATTGAGGTTCATCAGTTCAGAATTGATACCACTGATGGTATTGGACGACCAACGCCCGAGGGTGCCCATCGAGATGGTGTTGAATACGTGGCTGTTTTGATGCTTGAGCGTCACGGTATCAAAGGCGGGGAAACCAGGGTATTTGAATGTGATGGGCCACAAGGTCAGCGCTTCACTTTGCAAAAACCTTTTAGCTTATTGTTGCTCGACGATGCTCGCGTGGTTCATGAAACTACACCCATACAACCCATGGATCCTAAAGCTTCTGAACAAGGTTGGCGAGACACCTTGGTGGTCACCTACAGACGTGGCGGCTTTCAGGACAGTCCCAGCATTTGATACTGAGTAGCTATCCTCAAGGGTGAGGATGATTGATCAATTGATGGGATATGTACTGACCAGACTGATTAACTTTTACTAACACCATGCCGCCGGAGCTCACAGATTGTCCTGCGAAGGCCTGGATGTTGACTTGATGGGTGACCATGATCACAGGTTTGCGTGGAGAATTTTTAAGTAACTGCGCAATCTTGATTTGAGTTAAACGAGTTTGCTCTTGGCGATTGCCGCGATTTTCAAAAAATGATCCAAGGCTTGGCTCAACAGTCACGACCCCTTTATTCAAAAGAGCAGCCGTGTCTTTGCAGCGACACCAAGCACTGCTATAGACCTGTGCATTTGGGATGCCCTGACTATTCAACCATTGCCCAATCATCTTAGCTTGAGTCTTGCCCGCTTCTCCTAAATTTCTTTGGGTGCTGCAATCACTCAAGTTATATCCATCTGGATCACTGTAGCCAGGGGCGTCAGCATGACGCATCATCAAAACATAAGAACCAGTTTCGAGGTCTTCTTTTAAGCCAGCATGACTCAATTGAGTGGCTGCCAAGAAAAAGCAGCTGATTAATAAGCGACTGATCAGGTGTAAGGATCTGAATGCGCTTAAGCAATTCGGCAAAATACTTTTCATAGAAATCACTTTCTCTTCATTTCTTTGGCTTCTTTTTCAAGACGTTTCTTATTTGCGACAGCAATGCTCAAATCAGGTTTTAAAACGGATGTATGAACAATTTTGCTCGGGTTCATGGTCAAAGGTAAATACTCTTGTTTGGCCCAAGCGTTTGCATAGCTCGAGTAATGACGATGATTGACCCAGCCTGACTGACCCGTTTGGTAAATAAATTGAGACTGATCTAAATTGGATAAGTCATAAATCGCACGCATGCTCGCTGCTTTATTCACGGTGAATGGGTTGCTGCTATTGCCCAAATCCATGAAGCCCAAATTCAAAGTGAAGGCATCACCAGGAGTGGGGCGTGTGATTTCAAATTTATTTTTTAATAAAGATACTTTGCTGAATGGACGGTGCTCTGAAACAGCTACGTGCACGTTACCCCATTTCCAAGATTGAGGTGATCCAGCCATGCGTTTACTTAAATCTTCTAAGGCCAAAGTGAAGGCCTCATCCATGAGGATTTCACAAGTTTCAACTTCTGCAGTGCTTGGCTTGTCACACCAGAATGCTGCTTGAGCATCGCCTGCTTGATGCAGCCTCATGATGTGATGAAGGCCTGCGCGAAAATCTCGTTTACCGTATTCAATGGCAAAACTTTTACCTAATTTGTCGGCGAACATCAAGCGCGTTAGCTGATGAGCCCATGCGTTATAGATGGTGGCGCCCGCGCTATCAAGACTCATCTTACCGTCGAAATTACCAATGATGGTTTTTGCTTCATTGGCATATTTGTGAGTTGAATTGACTGCTTGTAACAATGGAATTAAATCGACCGCTGATAATGAAAGAGCATCAGCTTGGATCGCTTTCATGCTAGCCATGTCATGTTGATCAGTGGCGTTGAGTAACTCTTCAATGCGTTGTTGACGATATGGCATGTGCCAATCTGTTGTCAGAGGATGCGGATCATTGGCAGTGTGCACGCGTTGATTAGCAGTGGCGATGAATGAACTTGAAGGATTGGTTTCTTTAGGAAATTCATCTTTACCAAAGTAAGGGCCCCAATCATATTGCGCATCCCAGCCAAGCGCTGGTACCGTTCCAAACAGACCTTTGCCTTTGGTTCTTTTGGGAGCCACTCCGGCGACGCGATAGGCAATCTGACCATCTTTATCAGCCATCACCACGTTTTGCATTGGAGCGTGATAATTTTTGAGCGCACCCTTGAACTCTTCTAAGTTTTGAGCTTCATTCATTTGGAGGCCTGCTTTTAAAGTTTGATTGGTCACCTCTAAAGCAGTCCAACGTAAAGAAATAGCAAATCGATCCGTGTTGATCAAATCTTGCGCACGTTGATAAGCATCAGAAATAACAGGACCATGCCTGGTTTCTCGGGTTAAAAATTTAAAAGGTTCTTTGCCCTTGATGGCAATTGCTTCTTCTCGAAGAATAAAATTTTCATAACCCTGAGGTGTTTTATACCGACCGGGATTGCTTGGATCAATGGCCTCTATATATAAATCTTGTACATCAGGATCGGTGTTGGTGAAACTCCACGCCACGTGCGTGTTGTGCCCTAAAACCACACCAGGTATACCTGGCAAAGTGGCTCCGATGACATTCAACTTTGGCGCTTGAATATGCGCAAAGTACCAAATGGCGGGCGTGGTTAAGCCTAAATGAGGGTCATTGGCCAACAATGGTTTACCGCTGACAGTCTTGCTGCCGCCAACCACCCAATTGTTTGACCCAATACCTTCTGAGCCACCAGGAAGAAGCTTTAAAAATTCTTTTTGTTGCTGAGCTTGCTCAAGTTCAGCATTCGCAGCAGACGACTTTGTGGTTGGACTTGTCTTGTCTTTGAATAAACCCAACTCACGATACATCTTGGCAAAATCAACAGAGCTCGCAGGGGTTTCTCCTGGGTAGGGGGGTAACACTTGCCAAATCTGTTCGGTGCTCAAGGTGGCCGACATTTCTAAGCGCAAAAACTCTTTGTGCCAATTGCCGCCCAGGTCCAACGCCATCATCAAAGACCAAGCAACAGAATCAGCGGGACCCCAAGTGCCGGGCTTGACTCCCAGGATCATGAATTCAGGTGGAAGCGCCCAACCTAAACGAGCCAATCCCTCGTTCACACCATCAACATAAGCTTGAATATGACGCTTGTATTCAATCGGGTAATTTTCATATTGCTTCTCGGCGGCGCGCCTGATGCCTACGGTGCGCATGAACTTATCAATCGCCAGAGTGTCTTTGCCAAGGATTTCAGATAGCTTTCCAGAGGCCAATCGACGGTTGAATTCCATTTGCCAGGGGCGTTCGGTGGCATGAAGAAAGCCCAAGGTGTGCCAAGCATCCTCTTGGCTAGCCGCCAAAACATGGGGTATGGCATGTTCGTCAAACTTGATGGTAATTGGAGCGCTGATGCCGGGGGTGATTACATCTGAATCTAGCTGATTTTTGGTCGACAAAAAGTACAGCACCAGGACGCTGAGGGCGGTAATCAGCAAAAGTACCAAAATTAACAGCAGTCTGCGCCAGAAAACTCCTCGGCGGGGCCTTTGATTTGAAGCTCCAAGATACATATTAGGTAAAACCCCTAGCAAAAATAACGTTTATACAGGTGCGTATTTTTTCACAGAGTGCTAAATTAATCTCATCTTGCGAAATATATTCTCAAGGTTGGTAGATCTGTTCATAAAAGAGGAGACTTAAATGTCAGAAAAGAAAGTTCAATCACGTCGTAAATTCATTGCCACGTCAACAGCAGCAGCAGCTGGCGCAGGTACGCTTGGCTTCCCGATGATTGCAAAAGCGCAAACAGTTAACTTGCGCTTCCAGTCAACATGGCCAACAAAAGATATTTTCCATGAGTACGCCACAGATTTCTGTGACAAGATCAACAAAATGTCTTCAGGTCGCTTGAAGATTGATCTTTTGCCTGCGGGTTCAGTTGTTCCAGCTTTCGGTCTTTTAGATGCAGTTAGCAAAGGTACATTGGACGGCGGTCACGGTGTGGTTGCTTACTGGTACGGTAAGAGCCCAGCTCTAGCCTTGTGGGGATCAGGTCCAGCCTTCGGTATGGATGCCAACATGGTGCTTGCATGGCACGAATACGGCGGTGGTAAAGCGATGTTGGAAAGCATCTACAAGTCATTGAACATTGACGTTGTGTCATACCTATATGGCCCAATGCCAACGCAGCCACTCGGCTGGTTCAAGAAGCCTGTAACTAAGGCAGCTGACATGAAGGGTCTAAAGTACCGTACAGTTGGTCTTTCAATTGACATCTTTAAAGACATGGATGTATCAGTGAACGCATTGCCAGGTGGCGAGATTGTTCCTGCGATGGACCGCG
>JBEIOY010000006.1:0-21296 GCA_040377355.1 Burkholderiaceae bacterium
CACAGCTTTGATGGGAAAACCAATCTATTTTAGAGAGGTCTTCTGTCGAGGAAAGGGAGATTCCTCTTGTCGAATAGTTGGTAAGCCGGTAGATGAGTGGGGTGATATTGAAGATGAACTTTCCTTCTTCAGAGCCGATTCCGTCATTGAAGAAATTTTGGATTTGCAAAGCAATCTAACAAAATTACGTGAGACAGTTAAGGGCCCATATTTATTGGCTGATATCGTTGGCAACTCAGAAGAGTTGATGAATTCAGTGGGCTTATTAGAGCAGGTAAGCAATACAAGTATCACGGTATTGCTTCTTGGTGAAACTGGCGTGGGGAAGGAATGTTTTGCCAACTATCTACATCAAAAGGGTTCTCATAGTTCCGGCCAATTTATAGCTGTTAATTGCGGAGCAATTCCAGATGAACTTATTGAGGCAGAACTTTTTGGCGTTGAAAAAGGCGCATTTACGGGTGCTAATACAACGAGAATTGGGCGCTTTGAAAGGGCTGTTGGTGGGACATTATTTTTAGATGAGGTTGGAGAATTATCTTTATCTGCGCAAACAAAGTTGTTGAGAGTTTTGCAAGACGGAATGTTTGAGCGATTGGGTGGTTCAAAAACTTTACGCACAGATGCAAGAATTGTTGCTGCAACCAATGTGGATTTAGCTAAAGCAGTTGAAACAGGTAAATTTAGAAAAGATTTATTTTATAGACTCAATTTATATCCAATAGAGATACCCCCTTTAAGAAATCGCTTGGGGGATATTAAATTACTGGTTGAGCACTTTGTTCATGTGTTTGCAGTTAAGCATGCTAAGAAGATTGCTGGTATCAAATCAGATGTGATGGAACTGTTGACCAGTTATCCATGGCCTGGCAATGTCCGCGAATTGCAAAATATCATTGAGCGAGGTGTTATCTTGGCTTCATACAATGGGTATATTGAAGCTAAGCATTTATCCTTCTCCCCCATCTCTCCAAGTAAAGCAACTTCGGGCGATTTAGAGATTGCTACTAGGCTAGAACAAGAAATTCAAGAAGATTTTTCTACCTTGCTTGATCAGATGTTACAAAAAAAGACGAGTCTTGAGGATCTTCAAAATTCTTTAATTTTGTCTGCTGTGAATCGGGCGGGCGGCAATTTATCCGACGCCGCTAAGTTACTAGGTATGTCCAGATCACAAGTTTCTTACTCATTGAAAAAAGCTAAACACTTATCAAATTAAATATTTGAATTAATAAATTTTTAAACAAAAACTATAACTGCATATTTTTATTAATAAAATCCAACGCTGTATATTTTCCATAAAATATTCTTATATAAATCAGTTATTTACATTTTGGCACGTTCCTTGCTATATTAATTTAGAAGGGTAATTCAATTCTGCTGCGGTGCATGATTAATTATAGGAGTACTCAATGGATACGAGAGTCAAAAAAAAGGTTGATTTAAAAGAAAAATACCGTCTAATGACTAGAGACTTAGGTTGGGAATTAAGTTATGTTAAAGAGGATGACGTTTACGATCAGGCTAAATATGAAGGTATCAAGATTCATGACTGGGATAAATGGGAAGATCCATTCCGTTTGACAGTTGATGCTTATTGGAAATACCAAGCAGAAAAAGAACGCAAACTATATGCCATTATTGATGCTTTTGTTCAAAATAATGGGCATTTAACCGTCACCGATGCACGGTATATAAATGCATTGAAGTTATGGCTGAATGGCATTACTCCTATGGAGTATGGAGCTCATAAATCATTTTCTCGCACGGCAAGACAGTTCAAGGGTATTGGGGCATCGGTTGCTTGCCAAATGCAATCTATAGATGAGTTGCGACATGCCCAAACGCAAATCCATTCAATGGCCAATTACAACCGTTTTTATAACGGTATGGATGATTGGCATCATAAGTCTGATCATATGTGGTACTACCAAGTGCCAAAATCATTTTTCCAGGATGCTGAATCAGCAGGTCCGTTTGAGTTCATCACAGCGATCTCATTCTCATTTGAGTACGTATTAACAAATTTGCTGTTTGTACCATTTGTATCGGGCGCTGCATACAACGGTGACATGGCTGCGATGACATTTGGTTTCTCAGCTCAGTCTGATGAGGCCCGCCACATGACATTGGGTCTTGAGGTGATCAAATTTATGCTTGAACAAGACCCTGATAATGTGCCTATTGTTCAAGAGTGGATTGATAAATGGGCTTGGCGCGGCATACGATTATTGACATTGGTCGCTATGATGCAAGACTACATGTTGCCTAAGCGCGTGATGAGTTGGAAAGAAGCTTGGGAGATTTATTTTGAAGGTAACGGCATGGCCTTGTTCAATGACTTGGCTCGTTACGGTATCAAGGTACCAGAGTGTGTAGAACAAGTTCGTAAAGAAAAAAATCATATTTCACACCAAGCATGGTTGACATTTAACAGCGTTAATTTCTTAACCAACTTTCATACATGGATACCTAAAAAAGAAGAGTTAGATTGGCTGTCTTCTAAATATCCAGAAACATTTGATCAATACTATCGTCCGCGTTTTGAATATTTCCAAAAATTGGAAGACGAAGGCAAGCCATTTTTAAATAGAACATTACCATTAACTTGCCAAGTTTGTTTAATTCCTGCTTTTTACACGGAGGTAGATAATCCTACCCAATTGGTTTACGAAGAAGGCACTTACATGGGCGAGAAGTTCCAGTTTTGCTCTGTGCATTGCCGAAAAATTTTCGACCGTGAGCCGGAAAAGTATGTTCAGGCTCTGGTGCCTGACCATCAAATCTTCCAGGGCAATTGTTTCCCAGAGGGAACCAATCCAACGGTTGAAGGTTTTAATCCAATCCAAGCAGTAGCTGATTTTTATGGATTAAAAACAGGAATAGAAAATGGGGGGTTTAAAGGTTCGGAAGATGAAGCTAACTTTGCTCGCTGGCGTGACCAGACAACCAAAAATTAAAGAGGTATTTTTTGAGCTCTTATCAACGATTAAAAATTAAAAAAACACCTGATGGGGTTGCAACAATTACGTTATCTAAGCCTGACCGTAGAAATGCGATGGATGAACTAATGCATGCTGAATTGCCGGTGGCATTCAATGCGCTATCTGAAATGGAAGAGGTGCGCGTGATTGTTTTGACAGGAGATCCAGAGGGGGAAGCTTTTTGTGCTGGAGGGGATTTGGAATGGGTTAATTCAGCGTCGAAGGATGGCGTTAAATTTTCTAAAATTCTTAGAGAAGGGGTTGCTGTATTAAAAGCAATTTCCTCTGCTCGTCAACCAGTAATTGCAATGATCAATGGACCTGCGATAGGTTTGGGTGCAACCATTGCATTGTTTTGTGATATTTCATATATGGCCAATGAAGCTTTGATAGCTGATCCTCACGTTAAGATTGGAGTGGCGGCCGGAGACGGAGGGTCAATTATTTGGCCCCTATTATTAGGGCATAACAAAGCCAAAGAATTTTTAATGACGGGTGATGCTTTAACTGGAGCTCAAGCTGAAGCAATAGGTTTGGTTAATCATGCAGTTCCCCCAGAAGAGTTAGAGGCAGTAACTTATAAGATGGCGCAACGTTTAGCAAGTGGCGCTCGTTTAGCAATTGAATTAACTAAGCGATCTGTCAATATGCATTTAGAGCGAACCATGGCAGGAATGTTAGAGGCATCTCTTGCATTAGAGGGTTTAACTTTTAATACAACAGATCACAATGAGGCAGTTAGGGCATTTTTTGCCAAAGAGAAACCCCAGTTTGGAAAGAAATAAGGTTTAATTATGACCGCTACCAATAGCAAAACAGTATCCGTGAGCATTGTAGAGGGTGTTATGACGATTTGTATGAGTCGTCCTGATGCAAGAAATTCTCTAAATAAAGAAATGATGTTGGCTCTGAGTGATGCATTTGATATTGCTGCAAAAAATGATCATGTCAGAGCAGTTAAGTTAACAGGTGAAGGCTCAGTTTTTTGTGCTGGCGGGGATCTCAAAGAGATTTTTCAAGAAAATACAAAGCCGATGGATATTAAAAATTTGTTAGATTTTTATATTCGCCCCATTATTTCTAAGATGCTCAATCTTAATAAACCTATCGTCACAGTTTTAAATGGGCCCGCAGCAGGAGCTGGTTTAGGTTTGGTGTTGGCATCAGATATGGTCGTTGCACATGAAAAATCATCTTTTATTACCGCATTTGGTCAAATTGGTGCAATGCCAGATTCTGGGGTGATGTATTTAATGGTGCAGAACATGGGATTGATGCAAGCAAAAAATGTGGTGATGAGAAGTCAAACTTTATCTGCTGAGCAAGCAAGAGATTTGGGTTTATATACCTATGTTGTAACAGCTGATAAGTTAGAAGAGTTCAGTCATGAAATCTTGAAAGAACTTAGCTCAGGACCAACGGTGGCGATCGGATTTGCCAAACAGGCATTGCGGGATGCATCTAGGATATCTTTTGAGGCATATATGGATGCAGAATCATTGGCGATGGCAGTAATCAGCACTACTGACGATAAAAAAGAAGGGGTTTCTGCTTTTAAAGAAAAGCGCCGCCCACTTTTTAAAGGCCATTAAATCATGACCAAAACATGGGGATCTGGACTTTCAGCTAATCAATTAGATTCAAATCAATCATACATCACTGCAGCAAGAACAATAACAGAAACAGATTTGGTTAATTTTGTTAATGCTACTTGGTTAACTGAGGAAATATTTACTAATACGGCCGATCCCAAAGGTATCGCATTAAATGGTCGTGTCGTTCCTGGGGCACTGGTATATGCCTATGCAGAAGGGCTCAATATGCCTTTTTTAAGTGGGGTTGGCCTGGCATTTTTGAGCACCGAAATAATTGTGAAAAATCCTACTTATGTCGGAGATACGATTCATGTGGAATTTAAGGTAATTGAAAAAAGACTCACATCAAATCCCGAGAAAAGTATCGTTAAAACTGAGAATACTGTTTATAAGCAGGATGGTACCGTGGCCATGATTTATTCCCCAGTTAGATTATTAAAAACAGAAATATTAAAAGATTAAACAGATTGATATGACTTTAATAAAGAAAAAACTCTATATTGGGGGCCAATGGATTGATTCTGAATCAAATGCAACAATTGATGTATTTAATCCTGCATCAGGTAAAAAAATTGCAGAGATAGCTAATGGATCAAGGGTTGACGTAGAAAAAGCTGTACAAATTGCTCGCTCTGCATTTGTCGAATGGTCAAAAAAGGATGCAGTTATTAGGGCTCAATTTTTACGAAAAATAGCAGATGGCTTGCAGTCTCGTTCAGATGAGATTGTTGATCTTATTTCTTTGGATGTTGGTATGCCTAGAAAGATGGCAAAAATAATGCAATTGGGTTTGCCTATCAATATTCTGAACTACTATGCAGATTTAGTTGAAAAATATTCTTTTGAAGAATTGCATGGTGATGCAAGAGTGTTGAGTAAGCCTCTAGGTGTTGCTGCTTGTATCACACCATGGAATTATCCATTGTTTCAAATTGCTGCTAAGGTGGGCCCTGCCTTGGGAAGTGGTTGTACCGTGGTTTTGAAACCATCTGAAGTTGCTCCATTGGCCGCATTTGTTTTTGCTGAAATTATCGATTCAATAGATTTGCCTGCTGGAGTTTTTAATTTAATTACAGGAACAGGTGAAGAAGTTGGAGAGGTATTGGTAACATCTACCGATGTTGATGTTGTCTCATTTACAGGGTCAACTCAAGTTGGTAAGCGTATTAATCAGTTATGTGCCCCAACTTTGAAAAAAGTGACTTTAGAGTTGGGCGGCAAGTCAGCCTCTGTTTTATTAAAAGATGCCGATTATGAAAAAGCCATTAAATCAACAGTCAGTTCATGTTTCTTAAATTCTGGCCAAACTTGTTTAGCTCAAACCAGATTGATTGTTCCAGAGGAAGATTATGAGCTTTGTGCAAAGCTGGCTGTCACTGCTGCTGAAAATTTTACTATTGGAGATCCTTTTGATGACTCCAGTAAATTAGGCCCTCTCGTTTCAAAAATTCAACAGTCAAGAGTTCGTTCATTGATTGATTCAGCGATTCATGAAGGGGCGGAATTATTAATTGGGGGCTCTCATCTGCCAATCAATCTAGATGGGGCAGGCTACTATGTCTTGCCTACCATATTGGGCAGAGTTAATCCTAATTCAGAAATTGCCCAACAAGAAGTGTTTGGTCCTGTACTGTCAATATTGACTTATAAAACAGAGCAAGAAGCACTTGATATTGCCAATAATTCACAGTATGGATTGTCAGGAGCTGTTTGGTCCCGTGACATTCAAAAGGCTCAGAAGTTTGCTGAAAAAATTGAAACAGGCCAAATACACATCAATGGAGGCAAATTTATTTTAGATGCGCCATTTGGGGGTTGGAAAAATTCAGGTAGGGGTCATGAATTAGGTCTGCATGGTATGCAGGAATATATGTCGTATAGAACATTATTGGGTTAGGAAATATAAATGGCACATTCATACACAGATCAAGATATAGCACAGTTAAAGCTAGGTCAAGGCGAAGCTTTATATGGTGACGGAGCGTTAGTTGTTTTGAAAGCTTTACTAGAGAGCGGTATTAGTTACTTTGGTGGTTACCCAGGGTCACCGACGGCCAATTTAATGGATGCAGTTGCTGATGCCTATGAGCCAGTTTTAAAAGATATGGGGGTTTATTTTGAAACCTCAAGTAGTGAAATGTCTGCAGGAGCATTGTTAACTACTTCAGTATTCGGAAAAGTGCGAGGCGCTGTGACTTGGAAGGTGCTTGGCAATGGTGTGGCAATGGATGTTGTTGACCACGTCTCTCAATTGGGCGTTAAAGATGGTGCCATGATAATCGTTGGTGAAGATTATGGTGTTTCCAGTACTACAGTCGTTCAGAGAACAATTACATGGGGTGTTAAATCTGGAATTATTGTAGTCGACCCTCGCGGTGATCAGCAATTGCTTCACAAGATGGTCAAAGAGTCGATGGATCTATCAAGAGATAGCCATTCAGTTGTGGCTTTATTATTGCGCCCTCAGCTATCCCATACCAATGCGGAGATTAAAGTTGGAGACAATATTATTCCAGAAATTAGTACCGTTAAGCCCGTTGAAGCTTTCAAAAAAGATTCAACATTGTTTCCGTTGCCGCCATATTCTCAACAACAAGAACTCGACCGTTATGAATTTCGCTTACCAACAGCAAGTCGATTAGTTGTTGAGCGAGGTTTAAATGAATATTTTGGAGGAAAAGAGGCTGAGGTTGGCATCATTACCCACGGCACAACATTCAATACCACTTGGAGAATTCTAGAAAGACTTGGATTTGTTGATGCCAACATGGAATTAGATTCAAGGATCGAAATATTACAGTTGAATGTTATTAACCCACTTAATGAAAATCAACTGTCGGAATTCATGGGATCTAAAGCCGCAGTTCTTTTGGTTGAAGAGGGTCAGCCAGAATTAATTGAAATGCAAATACGAGCTATATTGCAACGTCACCAAACAGATTTTGTTGATTTTTATGCTCACGATGTGATTCCAGGTGTTGGCGAGTTATTACCTGAAAGAGTTTTTGAGCCGATAGCTGAGTTTTTAAATAAATATATGCCAATCGAAACTAATCTTGGCAAAGTAGCTAAAGCTTATGTTGCGAGAGGTGATTTTGCAAAATCTTTATTTCCGGTCAAAGTGACGCCACGACCACCTACTTTTTGTACAGGCTGCCCAGAAAGACCAGTTTTTTCTCAAATGAAAATTAATGAAATGTTGACGGGAAAAGCAGACTGGCATGCTGGAGATGTTGGTTGCTATGGTATGGCTGGATTCCAACCTTTTCTGATGTCTGACTCAAATATAGGCATGGGGGCTGGATTAGCAGCTGGTGCAGGCATTACGGCTTTATCCAAACAGAAAAATGTTTCTGTGGTTGGTGATGGAACTCTCTGGCATAGCGCATTTAATGCTTCTGCTGCCAATGCTATCTATAACAAACAAGATTCAACATATATTGTTTTAGATAACAAATGGACGGCAATGACTGGCGCTCATGAAAATCCAAACGCTGGAAAACTCATGAATGGTGAAAATATGAATACCAATATGAGTATTAAAGATACGTTTTTTGCTATGGGTGTTAAGAAATTAGAAAAAGCCAATCCATATGATTTTAAAGAGTTTCAGAGAAAGCTTAAAAAAATACAAAGAGACTCAAAAATTCCACAGGTACGGGTTCTGATTTCAGAAGCAGAATGTCAATTACAAAAACAAAGAGGTGTCAGATTAATTAGACAAAAATTATTAGAGAGTCGCCAAAGAGTGGAGGTAGAGCGTTTCCATATCGATGATGAGGTTTGTGTAGGTGATCATGCTTGTATTCGATTTAACGGATGCCCATCTTTGACATTAAAAGATTCACCAAATGAATTGCGACCAAGTATGAATGCTTATGTTGATAACACTTGTGTTGGTTGTGGTGTTTGTGGTGAAGTGGCTCAGATGGCTAAGTTATGCCCATCATTTATTCGAGTTACAAAAATTGAAAACCCTTCTTTTATAGAAAAGTTGTGTCAGTGGTTCAAAAAGAAATTGGTTCCAACATTATGTTTAGATATTAAGGCTGTCGGATAATGAATAAAAAAAGATCATTAAGAGTTTTAATTGCAACTGTGGGTGGTCAGGGTGGCGGTGTTCTCAGTGATTGGTTGATACATGGTTTGCTAAATGCTAACTGGAATGCCGTCAGTATCGGTTTGTTAGGTTTATCTCAGCGTGCCGGCACAGTGACATACTATTGTGAAGCTTCATCTGATAAAGAAGAAAAAATAGTAACCTCCATGTTCGCTATGCCTGGTGATGTGAATCTTTTTATTGGTCAAGAATTATTAGAATTAGGTCGTCTTTTAAGTGCGGGATATGCATCCGATGATTGTGTGATTGTTGGTAACCTGGGTAGAACCTATACAACATTAGAAAAGATGCCGTCAGAAAATGGTGTTTATGACAGTTCAATCATTACTAATGCTGCTGAAAAGTTAAGCCCTAAAAATAATTATTTAGTCGATGCTCAGACTTTTGTAACGGCTCATCAGCTTCAGCATCTAACAAGTAACGCATTTTTACTAGGTTTGGTGGTGGCATCCCCAGTTATTGATCTACCCACAGATCCATTTATTAAAGCAATTAGGGACTCTGAGGTCAATGTTAATGGAAATATCAAAGCATTTGAGTTGGGTTATCAGATGTTTAAAGATGGAAAAATCCATCTCGGTGTCAATCAATTTAAAATTAAAGATGATTTACCATTCAGCAAATTAAAGGTCCCAAGCACCAATACAGATACATTATTTGAAAAGATTAAATCACGTTGCTCAAAGGAAGTTGTAGATTCAATTGAATTTGCTTGTCAAAGATTAGAGGATTATCAAGATAAAAAATACGTTCAGTCGTATTTGGGAATGATTGAAGATCTTAGGAATATAAATTCAGTTCGACCTGCAACTGTTGAAGCATTCGCTAAAAATGCTGCGTTATGGCTTTCTTATGAAGATATACCACGTGTTGGCCAATTAAAAACAAAACCAGATCGCTTTGCTAAAGTCTTTAAAGAGCATGGCATAGGCTCTCAGCATATAGTAAAAATTACTGATTATTTTGTACCGGATGTTGAGCAATTAGTAGGTATGCTTCCTCAGCCTATCGCAAAATTAATCATGAGAATAGGATCAAAGTTTACTCATGATTTTGATGGTAAAAGCTTTCCGCTAAAAATTCAATCAACTTCAATAGTCGGATATTGGTCTTTGCGTCTTTTATCTCTTGGAAGATATTGGCGCAGATCTTCTTTGCGACATCAATATGAAATGTCTAAATTCAACTTTTGGCTCGACAATCTTAAAAGAACACAAGAGACGTCGCCGGCTGTTGCCCAAATTGTTGCTGAGTTAGCCAGAGTTATAAAAGGTTATGGACACGTGAGAGTTAAAGCAATTAATGACTTAACTACTTTTATAGACGTGGGGGTTCCTCAGTTATTAACACTAGAGAAAAGCGGTATGGAGATTGATGCATTAGGTCAAAGTGCATTAAAGATACTAGCCCAAGAAGCTGGAAAAATTCAAGAAAGCCTTGCTTTGATTGATCTTTATGTCAACAATTTAAATACTACATCATGATACCCACATTTCAGGTCACAATAAGAGCTGAAGATGGACAAGAGATTTCATGTAAAGTCGCATCATCCGAGACCATTATGAGTGCTTTTGATAAGCATGGATATGTTCTACAAGCAAGCTGCAAAAGTGGTGGTTGTGGCGTGTGCGTCGCTAAGGTATTAAGTGGAAATTTTGAATATTTATTGCCAATGTCAGCAAATAAATTAAAAGATGTTGTCAAAGGGGGAGTTTTTTTATGTAGAGCAGCTCCCCAAAGTAATTTAACAGTCCAGGCGCCAAAAAAATGGTCTGTTAAAAAAATTTCCATGTTTTCAGATGTTCTTAGAGATATTTAAATTCGGGTAGATATTCATTAAGGAGAATGAAATGGCCGTCACGAGATTAAATTATGTCAGCTTATATGTAACAGATTTAGATTTAGCAAAAAAGCATTATGAGGAAATTGTTGGCTTAAGAGTAACTGATGTAACTAAAAATCAAATTTATTTTCAATCATCAGATAGTCAGGATCATCATTGCGTTATTCTTAATTCATCCGATAGATCTGGTGTTGAACACATTGGATTTAAAGTTTCAGATCCATCAGATTTAGAAGAAATTAAATGGGAATCAGAGAAATACGGCTTAGAAACTGTTACTGTAGATTCAGGTGAAATTCTTGGTATTGGAGAGGGGGTTAAAGTTACATTACCCTCTGGGCATTGTCTCAATTTTTTCTATCATACCGATGTAATTGGTTATGCAAACGGCATGTTTAATCCAAAATCAATTGCAGATGAGGTGATGGGAGTTAATCCGCTTAGTCATTTAGATCACTTACTGGTGACATGTGAGGATCCCGCAAAAACAATTAAATTCTTACAAGAAGTTTTAGATTTTAATGTCTCGGAAATGGCGAGCGCCCCAGATGGATCAATGATTGCTGGATTTGCAACAGTTGGGAATACTATGCACAACATTGCTTTTGCAGGAGGGCCTAATGGTGGCCTACATCACATTGCTTTTTATGTCTACGATAGAGCTGATGTAATTAGAAGAACTGATTTATTAAAATCAAAAAATATTCCAACAATGGAATTTGGTTTAACTCGCCACGGTGTAGCTGGTGTTACGACCGTTTATTTTTTTGATCCCGCTGGAAATCGAAATGAATTTCAATGCGGTGCCTATGAAACGCCAGGCGTGCCTGATCGAGTTGAATTAGTTACTTGGGACGTTGCTAATTTAATGGGTAAAGGGGGTTTTTACTATGAGGCGGCTGTTGAACCTAAATTTTTTATAACTGTTAGTTAATAACTAAGACGAGGCATCATTATGTCGCTTAAACATTTAGGCATTAATCGCCTAGCCTATGTGCGTTACTCATTAGATGATCCTAAATTAGAAAAAACTCGAGTTTTTTACAAAGAAAAATTAGGTTTGATGGAAACATCTTCATCTCAAACGTCTATACAAATGCGTTGTTGGCATGAACCTTATGCATTTACAACCATGATTGAGGCATCAAAATCTCCTGGATTAACTGAAATTGGGTTTCAAGTAAGGGATTCTAAAGATTTAGAAAATTTAAAAGAAAAGATTGAGGCCTCCGGTATAGATGTTCTGTCTGAATTAGATGGTGTCATTAAAGGTGTTGGCGAATCTATTGCATTTAATATTCCCCACGGTCCGCGATTACGCCTTTTTTCTGCCATGAATCAATTAGGTTATTCGACGGGCCATACTTCGCCTGATTGGGTAACGCCAAAATCAATTCGAGGAACACCTGCCCCAATGTTTTTGAATCATGTTGCAGTAACATCAGATAATCCGCAAGCTTCAGTTGATTTTTTAACGAATATCTTAGGTTTTTATATTTCTGAAAAAATTGTGACAGATGATTCTGGAAAATTAATGTCTGCACTTCTGTTCAGAATGTCTAAGAATGTGGGTGGTCAGGAAATTTCAATATTTCCAGGCCCTGCGGGAAAACTTCACCATATTGCATACACAAAGGATGATGCCTCTGATATTTTATTAGATGGACAATATTTAAGAAATGATGGCGTTAATATTGAAATTATGGGGCCAACTAGGCAATTGTATGGAAATACATTTTCACTTCATTTTAGAGATGACTTTGGTGTGAGATTGGAGCTTTGTTCTGGTGGTCGAATGACGGATCCTCATCCAGAATTTAAACCTGTTGTTTGGACAGAATCACAAGCAACTCGTGCTTTGTCATTCTATGATGACGAGAATATGGATACCAATTTCCTTGCCTATTCTTTATGAGGTAAACAATGAAAGTTACACATATTTACTCCCTGGCCAATGGAAACTCAGCTTTTGAGGACTTAGAAATTATTCTTGCTGATCAAGGTAAATTTGGTTTTATGTCTGAACCAGTTAATGGCCCTGGTTTAATTTTTAGAGAAATGTCATCGACTTATGATTCAGGTTGGCACACTGTTCCTCAATCACTTTATTTGGTTATTCTTGAAGGTCAGGTAAAAATTAGTGCCGGCACGGGAGAGGTTCGACATCTAGGGCCTGGTAGTGTTATTTTTGCTGAAGATATTTCTGGTAATGGACACCGGACTGAATCAGCCAGCTCTAATGTGATTAGATCTTTATTGTATAAGATAGATGAATAAGCGTATATTTTTACTGCAATCTATTACTATTTGAATAAAGGTTTCCTATCTTGACCAATCAAGCAATTATTGAAGAATGTTCATCTCTCCTTTGGGAGGCTGAAAAAAGTTGTTCTCCAATCAATACCCTTACATCTATCTATAGCCAGCTAACTCATGAAGATGCATATGCAATTCAAGCGGCCACTTTGCGTCGTCGCTCGAGTCAGGGGGTCGGCTTTAAGTTAGGCTACACCAGCGCTGCCATGCGAGCACAAATGAATATCGCCGAACCCAACTATGGTGTTTTAACCAAAGATCATTTGCTGGATCATCAAGAAGGCACTTTAGATGGGTATATTCCTTTTGGTGAGTTAATTCATCCTCTGGTTGAGCCAGAAATAGCGATCCTGATTAATCAAGAAATCTCAGGAGCCGGGCACACTCGTCACACAATAGAGAGTCATGTTGAGGCAGTGATGCCAGCTTTAGAAATCGTTGATACACGCTATAAAGAGTATAAGTTTTCTTTGGTTGATAACATTTCTGATAATAGCTCTGGGGCTCGCGTGGTTTTAGGGGCTCCAAAGAAATTAGCGCAAGTAGATGATCTGCGTCTAAGCGGTGTTTTGTTGTGGTCAGAAGGCCATACCTTGGATACAGGTGTTGGCGCTAATTCGATGGGTGATCCTTTGTTATCCATTGCATGGTTGGCTAATTTCTTGGCTCAACAAGAGTTGAGCATTCCAGCTGGATCAATCATCATGACTGGGGGCTTAACCAAAGCTCATCCAGCCAAATCCAAGCAAACATTCTTGGCTGAATTTGGCGGCCTGGGAAATGTCAAAGCACATTTTTCTTAAGTGATGGCGGCTGATACAAAGCCTTTTTAAAGTTATTTCAATTGAACAAAGAAAACAAAATGCTCACCAAAGATTTAATGGAAAAAACCATTCGAGACTATTTTGATGCTTGCAATACAGGAAGCTCAGAAGCTGTTCAAGCTTACTTTACTAAAGATGGCACTCATTACTTTCCAGAAGGCAGTCCCTTTGGCGTTTTGAGGGGATCTGTGGCAATTGGCGATTGTTGGGCCAAGTGTGTTGCTGAGATTGGTTCTTTTTGGACGGTTGATAATTTTGTGGGTGATCCAGAAACCGGTAAAGCCGTGATTGAGTGGACCCACTTTAAGAAAAAAATTGGTCAAGTATTACGTGGTGATGAGTGGTATCAATTCACGCCTGATGGCAAGATTCAAGAGATCAGGGCTTACTATGCAAGCCCCACGCATCCAGGGGTGACTGAACATCGAATTGGTGGCTTTGACTATGAAGGTCGTGGTTATCCACTGGATATTAAGACAAAATAAAAAAACCGGTTCTAGCTATTGCTAAAACCGGTCTAATTCAAATAAAAACTAATTTAGAAATAAAACAATAAATCTGCAGAAATAGTTGTTTGTCTGTTATCAGTTGCTGATGCATTTGCTGGAACAGCGCCAAAGAATTTGGCTCCGCCATCAGTCGTCTTCGCCCAATCATGTCTGAGCTCTGGGCGTAAAACCACATTTTTATTGAGATCGATATTGGCGCCAAGTGTCACTGCTTGTACAGTGGCCCCAGCCGTCCCCAAAGGTGTCAAAGCAAAACCTTGAGGGTCTTTGAAGATCTCATAGCGCAGGCCATAACGAATCGTTTCTGATGCTTTATAAGTCAGGTGACCGTTGAATCCTTTGTAAGTGGCTCCTGAAAATGGGGCACAAATCATTGGGTTCACGATATAGCAGGCATCACCAGAACCTTCTTGTTTGCCATGCATAATTTCACCAGCAACTTTCCATTGTGCGTTCGGTGAGAATCCAGCCACAAGTGAATGCTGCTCTCTTTTTTGACCCGTAGATGCCACGATGGGGTGATTAGGGTACCAAGTCATTGCTTCATTTGAGCGAGCTGAATCAGTTTGTTCGTCACCCGTTATGAAGCTATAAGTAATGAACTTAGACATGTCATTACTTCTCCAGCGCAAAACACCAAAAACGTTATTGCTGTTGTTGTTATCGCGCCCGATCTGATAGCCTTTGCCGAAACCAAACTCACCAAGCAACATGCCATATTGATTACGAACTAAATTTGTTGAAATTTGAGCGCCAATGATTTGGTCAATTTGAGAAACCAAGGCATAAGTTCTTGAGTAGAAGAAGTTGGGGGCTTGACGCCATGAAGGCGGGATTTCATAACCCAAATTCACCCCAAAGCGACCAGCAGTGACAGCTGTTCCAAGACCAATGGGCGCATACGCTTGAACATAAACCATTGGAAATGATAAATAGTTCATGTGATTGGCATTAGGAGGAAGACCGGGAGCTCCTTGATTGCGGTTCCAGGTATTTTCAATACCATTGGCTGCAGACATCAGACCATCACGACCATAGTGCAAGTCTGCTCTAAATCCCCATGAATACTTTTCAGACATAGGCCCTGGTAGTGGCGTAATTCTTGGAATGAAATTTGCTTCTGGTAATTTTTCAATGGCGAGAATCATGCCATTGAACTGAGGGCCTTCATCCGATGGGCCTGCAATCGTATTGGAGCGTGATTTTTTCTTATTGCCTGATGTTGTCACATCGTTCATGGAATAGCCGGCTTGCATTAAGCCAAATACTGTAGCGCCAGTAGCTTCTTTAATGGCTTTACCTGCAGAGGTATCTGCCAAAAGAAATGGACCATCTGTATTTGTGGTGCCATCGGTCTTGGTTTGAGCCGTAGCAATGCCTGAGGCGGCGAATAAACAAATAGCCAGTTGGCTAAGAGCTAATTTTTTGAAGTGAGAATGATTCATGTGTTTCCTTGTGTAAAAACTGATGATGTGATTTTATTTTTGAGATTGTTGATAGGCTTCTATCAAAGCATTCGCTGAACTGGATAAATTTTTTGCAGGACATTTTGATTCAAATGAGTTAGTGCTGATTTTTGCACCTTCCATCAAAAGGAAAAGCATTTCTGATAAGGTGGTAGGTGATGGAAGTTTGGCTTGTTTACATAAACACTTTAGTTCATTTCTAATCCAAGCTTTATGTTGAAGCACTACAGACCTAGCAATGTGTTCATCATCAGTTAACTCTACAGATGAGTTAGTTAAAGGACACCCACGTGTACTATGAAGTAGTGCTTCGCCGACGCCGCGAATAATTTCTTTGAGTTGTGTTAATGGATCATTGGGGTGTTTAAGATAAATACTTAACCACCAATCACGGTGTTGATCATTTTGTTGTTGAAGCCATTCAGCAACAAGGTGATCTTTTGATTCAAAGTTTCTGTAAATGCCAGCCTTGGTGGTTGCTGCGTGTTTGGCCACTTCTTCCACACCCACAGCCTTGATGCCGTGATGATAAAAAAGCTCTGATGCTGAAGATAGGACCCTTTCTTTTAAAGGGAGGCAAGTGGTCATGAAATATTGGAATAGTTAAATATGAGCACAATGATACCAAACGGTATCATTTTTTACATTAGCGTTTGTACTAATTTAACGCTATTATAAAAAATATCTTTTAGAAAGTTAAATCATGCCTATCTTGGAATATCATTTGGCCGACAATTGCTACTCAGATTCACAGATAAAAGAGTTGCTGGTGTCATCAAGTCATCTATATGCAGAAGTTTTAGCTTGCCCTTTAGACCGTGTTCGAGTATTTGTTAGTTTTTATCAAAAGAAGCACATGGCTGTTGCTGGTGAATTGTTGAGCGATGGAGGGGTGGAAGCACCGTATTTCCATTTCCTTGTTTTAGAGGGAAGGCCTATTGAGCAATGCAATCAATTGTTGGCAGGCTTTACTGATCTTGTGGTTGAGCTTTTGAAAGTCGATAGATCTTGGGTGCGTGGCGGTTGTTGGCCGATCCCACCTCAATACTGGGCAATTGGTGGCCAATCTGCCAGCTTGATGCGTGCAAATGAAATTAAAGCGCGAGCAGATTTGAAATCTTGATTATAAAAAGATTACTAATTATTTTGCATTCATGCGAATGGCTCCGTCAAGCCGAATTACTTCGCCATTTAGGTAAGAATTTTTAATCATATGTTTAACTAATTGAGCATATTCATCAGGTTTCCCCAGACGCGAAGGAAATGGAACCATCTTACCCAGTGAATCTTGAACATCTTGAGGCATTGAGAGTAGCATGGGTGTTCCCATAATGCCAGGCGCAATAGTTAAGACTCTAATTCCATAGCGCGCAAGTTCTCTAGCTAGAGGTAACATCATGCCAACAATACCACTCTTAGAAGCAGCATATGCTGCTTGTCCAATTTGACCTTCAAAAGCAGCAACTGAAGCTGTATTAATAATAATACCGCGCTCACCATTTTCATTGGGGGTATTGCTGGTCATAGCCTCTGCCGCTAATCTAGACATATTAAAGCTGCCAATTAAATTAACAGTAATAACTTTTGTAAAGTTTTCAAGGTGATGTGGACCATCTTTAGTTAAAACTTTTTCAGCAGGAGCGATTCCAGCGCAATTTACTAATCCATGCACTGATCCAAACTCAGAAATTGCTTTTGAAAAACATTCTTTTGCACTGGCAGAATCGGAAACATTTGTAACTTGGAAAAAAGCCTTGGCACCTAATTTTTTTGCCGCTTGATTGCCTGATTCTGCATTCATATCAGCTAACACGACCATGCCTTGATGAGCAATAATCATTTCAGCAGTGGCCAAGCCTAAACCTGATGCGCCACCTGTAATAACAAAAACATGATCTTTAATTTGCATATTGATTGTAACAACTGAGTTCTAGAGGGTCTATTCTATCAGCCCCAAGAGAAAAAATAGATGCTAATTTAGTACTTATTTAAATAATTATGTCGCTAGAAAATTATTTCATTGATTAATAAATTTGTTAATAAAATTATCATTTTCTAAATTTATATCAAAAGAAAATCTCTTTCAAGCCTGCCCCAGGGTCATCTTGGCGCATGAATGCTTCACCCACTAAAAATGCATCAACTTTTGCCGCGCGCATCAAAGCAACATTCTCTTTGGTGAGGATACCGCTTTCTGTGACAACACGTTTTTCTTTGGGAATGTATTTCAGTAAAGACAGCGTGGTTTCTAAGCTGACTTCAAAGGTGCGCAAATTACGATTGTTTATACCTAGTAATGTGGTCTTGAGGTTTAAAGCACGCTCTAGTTCATAGGCGTCATGAACTTCGACTAACACATCCATTTGTAGTTCATGGGCAATGGTTTCAAAGTCTTTCATTTGCGCATCATCTAATGCAGCGGCAATCAATAGAATGGCATCGGCACCCATGGCACGTGCTTCATAGACTTGGTAAGGATCAACCAAGAAGTCTTTGCGTAACACTGGGATGGTGCAAGCTTGACGAGCCTCGCGCAAGTATTGAGTGGACCCTTGAAAATATTCTTTATCCGTTAAAACTGATAAACAAGCGGCCCCATTTTTTTCATAGGATTGAGCAATTTGTGCAGGATTGAAGTCTTCTCGAAACACACCCTTGCTGGGGCTGGCTTTTTTAATTTCTGTGATGACTCCAGCATGACCTTGAGAAATTTTTTCTTCAATACTGGCAGTAAAGCCTCGTGGCTTTAAACCCGCTGCCTGAATACTGGCTTCTGCATCGGCTCTCAGCACATGCATCGCTACTTGAGAAGAAGCTTTGGCTACTTCGTCAAATTTGGTCGCCAGAATACGTTTCAGAATATCGCTCATAAATACTTTATTGGTGATGGGGTTAGTAGCTTACGCTAATGATTGCGTGGTTTTGATGAATTCTTCTAATTTGGCTTTTGCTTTTCCAGAAGCAATCGACTGTCTGGCAAGCTCCAAGCCATGAGCAATGTCTTTGGCAATGTCTGCAGCGTAGAGGGCAGCGCCGGCATTCAAGCAAACGATGTCTTGCGCAGAACCTGGCTCATTGGCTAGCACACCTAATAGAATCTTTTTAGATTCTGCTGCATCAGCTACTTTGAATGTATTGGTTTTACAAACTGTCAGACCGAAGTCTTGTGGTTTGATCTCATATTCTTTGATTTGACCATCTTTGAGCTCTCCAACCATGGTGGGGGCTTCTAAAGATATTTCGTCCAATCCATCTTTGCCATACACCACCAAAGCATGTTTCATGCCCAGCTGTTGAAGAACTCTGATTTGTACACCGACCAAATCTGGATGGAAAACACCCATCAACATGTGCGCAGCATTGGCTGGATTGGTGAGGGGTCCCAAAATATTAAAAATGGTGCGAACACCCATTTCTTTGCGAACAGGCGCCACATTTTTCATGGCTGGGTGATGGTTTGGTGCGAACATGAAACCAATACCGCAGTTGTTCAATGATTCTGCAACCTGAGGTGCTTGCAATGTGATTTTTACGCCCAGTGCTTCTAGAACATCAGCCGCGCCTGATTTGCTGCTCACACTGCGATTGCCGTGCTTGGCCACTGTTGCCCCTGCGCCAGCAGCGACAAACATAGCAGTGGTAGAGATATTGAAAGTGTGTGCACCGTCACCACCTGTGCCTACGATATCCACAAAATGACTGTTATCAGCCACCGATACCTTGGTCGCGAATTCGCGCATCACCATGGCGGCTGCGGTGATTTCACCAATCGTTTCTTTTTTGGTGCGTAATCCTGTCAAGATTGCTGCAGTGAGCATCGGCGATAACTCACCCGACATGATCGAGCGCATGATGTGCAGCATGTCATCGTGCTTGATTTCTTGATGCTCAATGCAGCTAAGCAATACTTCTTGTGGAGTGATGGCCATAGTTAATTCAGTCAGATTGTCTAAGCAATCATTGCTTTTGTGGTTTTAAGAAAGTTATTCAATAACTCATGACCATATTCAGACAAAATAGATTCTGGATGGAATTGAACACCTTCAACGGCAAATTTTTTATGACGCACACCCATGATTTCTCCATCATCAGTCCAAGCGGTGATTTCTAAGTCAGCAGGCAAACTTTCTTTTTCGATCGCCAATGAGTGGTAGCGCGTCACCGTGAAATCTTTTGGTAGATCTTTGAACACACCCGTTTGATGTGTATGAACCGTGTCTGTTTTACCGTGCATCACTCGTTTTGCTCGGATCACTTTGCCACCAAAGGCTTCGCCGATGGCTTGATGTCCTAAGCAAACACCCAAGAGTGGAACCTTGCCAGCAAAGTATTGCAAGGCTGCCACTGAGATACCTGCTTCTTTAGGGCTGCAAGGGCCTGGAGAAATACAGATGTGATCAGGTTTAAGGGCTTCAATTTCAGAAATGGTGATCTCATCATTTCTGAAAACTTTAATTTCTGCGCCCAACTCACCAAAGTATTGAACCAAGTTGTAGGTGAAGGAGTCGTAGTTATCAATCATTACCAGCATCTAGACCTCCTTGAACCATTTCTACTGCACGCATGACTGCACGAGCTTTTGCTTCAGTTTCTTTCCATTCGGATTCTGGGTCTGAATCAGCAACTACGCCAGCACCAGCTTGAGCATGCACCATGCCATCCTTGATGACCCCTGTGCGAATCACAATCGCCACATCCATGTCACCTGAGAAAGACAAGTAACCGGCTGCACCACCATAAACACCACGTTTAACGATTTCCATCTCATCGATGATTTCCATCGCGCGAATTTTTGGCGCACCCGACAATGTGCCAGCAGGGAATGTGGCTTTCAACACATCCATGTTGCTAGCATTATTCAAAAGCTCACCTTCTACAGAACTCACAATGTGCTGAACATGAGAATACTTTTCAATCACCATCCGATCCGTGACTTTCACGGAGCCATTTTTAGCAATTCTGCCGACATCATTGCGAGCCAAATCAATGAGCATCACGTGTTCAGCGATTTCTTTTGGATCTGCCAAAAGCTCTTTGGCTAGAGCTGCATCATGCTCAGGGTTGCTACCGCGCGGTCTGGTTCCTGCGATTGGGCGAACAATCACAAATCGTTTTTCTTGCCCGTCGACCTGTCTCTTCTCTTGGCGCACGAGGATTTCTGGTGAAGATCCAACAATCTGATGATCGCCAAAATCATACAAATACATGTACGGTGATGGGTTCAGTGAACGCAAGGCGCGATACAAGGATAAAGGGGAGTCGCTGTATGGCTGGCTGATTCTTTGGCCAATGACCACTTGCATACAATCGCCAGCCAAAATATATTCTTTGGTGCGTTTCACTGCATCCATGAAATCTACTTTACTAAAACGACGAATCGCTTCGGTTTTTAAAGAAGCGCTGTTGCTTGGTTTTTTTATCGTCGCATCAAGGCTGACCAGTAATTCTTTTAATCGTTTTTGAGCAACATCATATGAGGATGGCTCTTGAGGGTTGGCGTACACAATCAAATATAGCTTTCCTGCCAAGTTATCAATGACAGCCAGCTCTTCTGTCAGCATTAACTGAATATCAGGGGTGTTAATTTCATCTGGCAGAGAATTTTTTGCCAAGCGAGGTTCGATATAGCGAATGGTGTC
>JBEIOY010000035.1:0-10589 GCA_040377355.1 Burkholderiaceae bacterium
CCAATTTCACCCAAACCCACCAAGCCTAAAGTTTGGCCTTTTAAAACTGGTAATAAAGAATGTTGATTGCGCCATTGCTTATCAACGATCAGCTTATTTTGCTCAACCAATCTTTTGTGAAGACCCAAAATCAATGCCCAAGTTAACTCAGCTGTACTGTCTTTGGATGGACCCCATTCAGTGTGGCTGACTGGAATACCTTTTTGTTTTAATGCTTCAGCATCTAAGGCTAAATTTCGGGTGCCGGTAAAAACCACATATTCCAAATGTTTTAACTGAGCAATCAGGTCTGCTTTAAGGGGTGTGCGGTCACGCATCAACACCAAGGCATGGGCATCTTGAATCTTTTCTAGAAGGGCAGTGCCTAGTAGGGGTTGATTGAAGATCTGCACATCGGCTAAATCTTTGATGGCGCTCCAATTGGATAGTTTTTCATATGAATTTTCATAATCATCTAAAACCACAATTTTCTTGCGCATGACATGCCCCGTTTTTTTAATTGCATTCATTATAGGAGTGTGGGATATTTATGAAGTCGCAGAGCTAAAAAAGCCGGACAAAACCTAAAGGAGACGAAATGAATAAGCTTTTAGCCGGCTTGATGTCGGTTCTATGTATTACTGGTGCAGCTCAGGCGCAAAGCAATGACTGGCCAAATCAAAAAGTAATCAAATTGATCGCAGTGTTCCCGCCGGGGGGATCAGTTGACCAAGTCGCCAGAATTTTGGCTCCAACCTTACAAACTCAACTGAAGCAAAACGTGATTGTTGAAAATATCGGTGGAGCATCAGGCTCGATCGGTGCCGCTGCAGTTGCAAAAGCTCAACCCGATGGTTACACGTTTGGCGTTGTGTTCGACACACACGGCGTGAACGAGAACATGATTGAAAAATTACCGTACAACACCAAAACTGATTTGACGACTGTGACCATGATTGGTACAGCGCCGATGGTGTTAACTGCCAGCAAAGCATCAGGCATCACCAGCTTTAAACAATTGTTAGCCGATGCAAAAGCTAAAAAAGCCAATAACTACGGTTCAATTGGTACAGGCAGCTTAGGTCACTTGGCTTTGGCAGCTTTAGCTAAAGATGCTAAATTTGATTGGACGCACGTTCCTTATCG
Organism: Burkholderiaceae bacterium; assembly: GCA_040377355.1. GTDB lineage: Bacteria > Pseudomonadota > Gammaproteobacteria > Burkholderiales > Burkholderiaceae > Polynucleobacter. The sequence goes on from JBEIOY010000035.1 coordinate 1,126, forward strand.
TGGCGGCGGCCCTTTGATGCAAGATGCTTTGGCAGGTCATGTGCCTTTGGCGATTGGTTCTTTGTTCTTGGTCAAGCCACACGTTGATGCAGGTGGTGTAATTCCTTTGGCAGTGACAACCAGCAAGCGTTCACCAGAGATGCCAAACATACCAACGATTGCTGAAAGTGGTTACCCTAACTTTGAAGCCCCAGCTTGGTGGGCAATCATTGCTCCAGCAAAAACTCCTCAAGCGATCGTTAATCGCATGCATGAGGAAGTTGCAAAAGCTTTGAAAAATCCAGAGATTGCGCAACGTCTTAAGTCTCAAGGTATTGATATAACTGCTTTAGGTCCTAAGCCAGCGCAAGAGTTTGTGAATAAGCAGATTGATGTGTGGGGCGCCTTCATCAAGGCCAACAACATCAAAGCAACTAATTAATTAATTAATTAATTAATTAATGACGGAACGTCTCGTGCCTTATCAACCGCTGGACTTGCAAGAGCCAGCGGATTTGGTGGCCGCTATTCGCCAAAGGAGAGGCGGCCAATTTATCAATCTTGATCGCATGCTGTTGCACAGCGCTCCATTTGCAACAGGGTGGAATGCTTTTTTAAGTGAGGTCCGCAACAACCTTGACTTAGATCCAAAGCTGCGTGAGCTGGGTATGTGCGGTGTGGCAATCTTGAACCGTGCTGAATACGAGTTCATTCACCATGCCCCAGTCTTTTTAAGTTCTGGCGGCACCGAAGAGCAAGTGAAGGCTATGCGCCAAATTGGCTCCAGCCAAATGCCAGCAGGTTTATTCAGCTCTATAGAAGAGGATGCCATTGAGTTAACTGTGCAAATGACGCGTTCAATTGAAGTCGATCCTGCTTTGATTAAACGTTTACAAAGTTCTTTGGGTAACTCGCAGTTGGTGGAGTTGGTGGGTGTGATTGCCACGTACAACATGGTCTCTAGATTCTTAGTTGCTTTACAGGTCACTCCCGAGCACTGATCGAGGTTGTCCATCAAATCCATGATGGCTGCACCACAGTTGTGCGGCCATTTTTTTTATTAGCTTTAAAGCTAATAGCCGAAAGTTATTAATCTAACTAATATGTTCAAAGTTAAATATCTGAAAGATATAACATTTTGAGTGAAACAGGCCATATATACATCATCGATGACGACGCTTCAATGCGCAGCTCATTGACTCGCATGCTAAAGAGTTGCGGTTACTCCATCGAGTCACATGAATCTCCACAGTCATTTTTGGAAAAATCGATCCCAGTTTCTCCAGCGACCATCCTTTTGGATATGCGCATGCCAAGCATGTCAGGGGTTGAGCTACAGAAGAAATTAAAAGAAATGGGCCGCGAAACTCCCATTATTTTTATTTCAGGTGAATCAATGCCTCACGAAATCGTTACCAGTATGAAGCAAGGTGCCGTTGATTTCTTGTTCAAGCCCTTTAATTTGGATGATTTGTTGCGCTGCATCAGTTCTGCAATTGAAAAAGACAAAGAAATGTTTCAGTCAATGACCCAGGCATTGACCATTAATCAACGTTATGACTCTTTAACCCCAAGAGAAAAAGAAGTTTGCGCTTTATTGGTAGAGGGTTTGATGAACAAAGACGTGGCTATTCGCTTGGGCACTACGGACGCCACCATCAAGGTTCATAAATCAAGGGTCATGGAGAAGATGAGGGCAAGTTCTTTACAAGAATTGGTCCGTTTGTATGCTTCAGTGAAGAATAAGTTGTAGAGCTTTGATGAATTTAAACTTTTGAGTGATTTATCAATGTTAAAGTTATGAGATGAGGCCAAAGGGGCTCATGGAGACAGCATGTCAATAGGATCAAAAAATAAAATAGAAATCCTGCCTGAAATTCAGGGGAATGCGCTTAAAGCCGCCCGTGAAAAGCTAAAACTTGAAATCAAAGATTTGGCAATCAAAGCTTGTCTGTCTAAAAAACACATCACTGAGCTAGAGCAGGGTGGGGTCAGCAGTTTTTACTCTGAATCGCACAAGATCACAGTGGCAAAAAAAGTTGCCAAAATTCTTCAACTCGATGAATCTTTGGTGCTAGTGCATCCTGATGGCGATTTAGCCCAACAAGAGTCATTGTCTTTTGATGCACCTGCCGATGAAGTTGAACAGCTCTTTAAGACTCAAGAAACTAAAGCGACCAGGGACATAAAAGAAATTACTGCTGAAGCTCGGCTAGTCGTTGAAGATTCAAATCAAGCAAAAGTTAAGTCAGCAAAAAAGTCAGAACCAAGCCAACCAACCAAAGTCACTCTGGAGAACCTTCAATCTGGTGGTCAGATGGATTCTTCAAAACCGAAAACAAAGCGTTCACGAAGCGGTTTGGTATCAGTCTTGTTGTTGATTCTAGTGGCAGGCGGTCTTTACTCCAGTAAAGATGACATCATTGCTTTATTCAATCCGCCAGCAGCTGAGCCTCAGCCGGTTGTGGTTGATGGTGCCGCACCTCAAGACTCTAAGGAAGATGGCGCTAATTCGGCAACACCAGCAAATCCTGCAAGCCCAGCAAACCCATCTGCACCAAGTTCGGTAGCGCCAGCAGCAACCAGTGTTGCAGCCGTTGCACCATTGCCATCAGATGTCAATTGCCCTAAGCCTGATGCGAGCGTGACAGAGCAATCAGTGATCGAACCTTCTAAGCCAGGCAACTTTGTGCACGTCAATGTGGAGTCAAGACAAATTGTTTGTGTGGTAGATGCCACAGGAAAATCAATGATGCAATCGATTGAGGCTGGTGCTGGTTACACCTTTGGTGGTAAGGCGCCATTCACTATTTTGACCAATGGCTTGTCGCAAACATCGGTTTACTTCCAAGGTAAGCGTGTTCGACCAATCAATGAGCAAGCAAGAACAATGCGCATTAAAGAGACGTCTACCAACTAAAAGATTGCCAAAGAAAAGTTAATCAAAGGAGCTTCGGCTCCTTTTTATTTTTCTCCTATGACCGTAGGCCAAGATAAAATAAAAATTATGAGTCAGTCACCCCAATCTAAATCTGAAATTTTCTGGGTATTCACTTGGCTTGCTCTTCAGGGATTTGGTGGTGTTTTACCTGTTGCCGAACGCGAATTAGTAGATAAAAAGCGATGGTACACAAAAGAAGAGTTTTTAGAAGAGTGGGCGGTTGCACAAGTTTTACCTGGCCCCAACGTGGTTAACTTAGCGATTATTTTTGGCTCACGCCATTTTGGTTTATCTGGCGCATTGGCAGCTATTGCTGGTATGTTGGTGTTCCCCATGTTGGCACTCATTGTGATTGCAATCACTTATCTTCATTGGGGAGGTAACCCGACGGTTGCGGGTGCGATCAAAGGTATGGGGGCTGTTGCCGCTGGCTTGATTGCTGGAACATCCCTTAAATTGGCCAGCGCACTAAAAAAACATCCGCTTGGTTATCTACCGTCGATTGGTATTGCTTTGCTTTGTTTTGTTTTAGTCGCTTTGATCAGAATCCCGTTGGTGCATGTGCTCTTAAGTCTTGGCGTTCTGTCCATTTACTTGACTTATCGTCGAGTCAAGCCATGATTCAATTATCTTGGGCCAACTGGCTCGATGTATTTTTACACTTCACGGCTGTTTCTTTGATGGCGGTCGGGGGTGCGGTGACCGTCATCCCTGAAATGCACCGTCACTTGATCTATAAAAATGCTTGGATGTCTGAGGATCAATTTGCCGCATCAATTGCCATAGCTCAATCAGCTCCCGGGCCAAATATCTTGGTGATTGCCATGATGGGGTGGCACATAGGTATCAATTCTGTTGCAACGATTCATGCGCAGTATTTCTGGGGAGCGTTTGGCATGGTATTGGCCATGATTGGTGTGATGCTACCCAGTTCAATCCTCACTTATTCAACAGCGAGATGGGTTCAAGCCAATAAAGACAGCGATTTTGTTTTGGCTTTTAAACAGGGATTGGCTCCAATAGTGATTGGTGCAATTCTGGCAACCAGTTGGTTGATCAGTGCCGCTAACACCAGTTTGGAAAATGATTGGGCATTGTGGTTGTGCACCATCATCACAGTCTTCCTGATTTGGAAAACCAAGTTACATATTTTATTGTTGCTATTGATTGGGGCGGCGCTTGGTGGGGCGGGCCTAATTTAAATCTTCAAAGCCAGCCATAATAAAAGGCAATAAAAAAACCCGACCGAAGTCGGGTTCTTATAAACATAACACCAAATTACATTGGGTTGATGTTGGAAGCTTGCTTGCCCTTAGGGCCAGTTGTTACTTCAAAGCTAACCTTTTGGTTTTCTTTCAAGCTTTTGAATCCGTTACCTTGAATTGCTGAGAAGTGAGCGAATAAATCTTCACCACCACCGTCAGGAGTAATAAAACCAAAACCTTTTGCGTCGTTAAACCACTTTACAATACCTGTTGCCATTACTGAAATTCCTTAAAAAAATTAAACGTGGTGATTTCTCACCTTTTCTTTGCAGGGCTGGAAGATTCAACTAACCGAATCATCCATTTTGAAAAATGGAAACGACGGAAGCTACTTGAAGACCTACGGAGTAAGTATCTCACAGTTTGAATAAAGGCATATGATTATCTAATCAGGGCTTTTACTAGGTTTTATAGGGTTAAAACACCCAAAAATAGGGATTTTTGACAAAAAAAGCATTTATTGAGCTTTGAGAGCCAAAAAAGTAGGCTTTTTCGACCCAATTCCCCAAAATATAAGCATTTGAATCCTCAGCGAAGATTTAAAGTCTGTTTTATTCTCTAGCCTACCCAATAAAAAAAAGAGTCAAAAACAAATGAATACAGCAGAAATCACCAAAATCGTTGACGAAAATATCAAAGCAAGACGCTCGATTCGTGCTTTTTTACCAACAGAAGTAAAAAAACAAGATATTTTGGACATCATGAATGTCGCTGGCCGCGCACCATCAGGTACCAATACTCAACCTTGGCAAGTGCACATTGTTCAAGGCGCCACCAAGCAGGCGATCACCGATGAAATCATGAGTATTTTCAATGATCCTGAAGCGCTCAAACAGCACACTGAAGAATATAACTACTACCCAGCAAAGTGGGTTGATCCTTACCTGGCGCGCCGCCGTAAAGTAGGTTTTGACTTGTATGGTTTATTGGGGATTGGTAAAGAAGATAAAGACAAGATGAAAGCTCAAGGAGCTCGCAACTATCAGTTCTTCGACGCTCCAGTAGGAGTATTCTTCACGATTGATCGAGTCATGCAGCAAGGTAGCTGGTTTGATTACGGGATGTTTGTGCAAAACGTGATGTTGGCAGCCAAAGCTCGCGGTCTCGATACTTGCCCGCAAGCAGCCTTCACTCAATTTCACCGGGTGATTGCAAAGCATTTGAATCTAAATCCGGAACAACAATTGATTTGCGGCATGTCGCTGGGCTATGCCGATCAAAGCAAGGTTGAAAACACTTTGACCACCGACCGTGAAAATGCTGAAAGCTTCACGCATTTTTTTAACTAGGTTTAATGAGTATTTTTATAGGTAATTCTTTATGAGTCAGACTTTTCAATGGAATGATCCACTGCGTTTGGGTGATCAGTTAACTGAAGAGGAGCGCATGATCAAGGATGCTGCTCATGACTACTGTCAGGGTCAGCTATTGCCGCGAGTGACCGAGGCTTTTCGCCATGAAAAAACAGATGTTGCTATTTTTAAAGAGATGGGCAACTTAGGTTTATTGGGCATGACCATTCCTGAGCAATATGGCGGTGCAGGCTCAAGCTACGTTGCCTACGGCCTGGTTGCTCGTGAAGTTGAGCGAGTGGATTCTGGTTACAGATCGATGTTCAGTGTGCAATCTTCATTGGTAATGGTGCCTATCTATGAATTCGGCACAGAAGAGCAAAAAAAGAAATACCTACCCAAACTCGCCACAGGTGAATGGATTGGCTGTTTTGGTTTGACTGAGCCTGATCATGGTTCTGATCCTGCCAGCATGGTGAGTCGTGCAAAACCAGTCGACGGGGGTTATTCATTATCTGGCTCGAAAATATGGATCACCAACAGTCCTATTGCTGATGTTTTTGTGGTGTGGGCCAAATTGAAAGATGAGGCCAGTGGTAAAGATGAGATCCGCGGCTTTGTTTTAGAAAAAGGTTGGAAGGGTTTAACAGCCCCTGAGATTCATGGCAAAGTTGGCTTGAGGGCTTCTCTGACAGGTGAAATTGTGATGGATGAGGTATTTGTTCCTAAGGACAATATCTTCCCAAATATCAAAGGCCTTAAAGGACCCTTCACATGCTTGAACAGTGCTCGTTATGGCATTGCTTGGGGTGCCTTGGGCGCCGCTGAAGACTGTTGGTTCAGAGCGCGTGACTACGTGATGAACCGTCAGCAGTTTGGCCGCCCACTGGCTGCTAACCAATTGATTCAGGTGAAGCTGGCCGACATGCAAACAGAAATCAGTTTAGGTTTGCAAGCTTGTTTGCGTTTGGGTCGAATGAAGGATGAGGGGACTGATGCTGTAGAAATCACATCGATTCTCAAGCGCAATTCTTGTGGCAAAAGTTTGGCAATTGCCAGAATGGCCAGAGACATGATGGGTGGCAATGGTATTTCTGATGAATATGGCGTTGCAAGACACATGGTGAACTTAGAAGTGGTCAACACTTATGAGGGAACACACGATATTCATGCCTTGATTTTGGGTCGGGCTCAAACCAATATTCAAGCCTTCTTTTAATCAAAGGTAGAGTAATAAAAGTAGCATTTTAAAAAGACCATTCATCCTTGAGTGGTCTTTTCCTTTATGCTTATTCCATGAAAGATTTCACTTTATTTCAAAAGCATCTAACAAAGCCATTCATGCTGATGGCGGTGCTTTTAGCTTTTGCTTCATCACAAGCAAAAGCCATTGAAGTAGGGGATAACCTGCCTTTGGGACAACTTCTATCAATCCAAGGCGAGTCATTTGGCCCAGATCAATGGTCCAAAAGAAACACCATTGTTCAGGTTTGGGCCACTTGGTGCTCTTATTGCCGAACACAAAATAAGTACCTCGAACAATTAAGACAAAAAGTGCCTGCCGAGCAATTGAATATTGTCACCATCTCAATAGACCGCCGTGTTGAATCAGTCAAAGATTACATGGAAAAAAATCAACACACCTTCTCGGTGGTCATGATGACCCCAGAGCTGGCTAAAGCAATTGGTAAAAGACGAGGAGTGCCAGAGCTATACGTTATAAATCCGCAGGGGCGGGTAATTCAGAAAGATTTTGGCCTCATGGTTGATTTGGATTTAGCTGAATTGGCCCGTTACGCAAAAAAGTAAAAAAACCATCTAAATTCCACTCTGAAAAGCCTTTATTGCTTTTTTGGCATATTCATATAAGAAGAATGAATTTGTTTTAAATATCATACTGTTGAATAATCATTTAGTTAGTTAAATCAATTAACTGTAAGGTGAAACCCCAACATATAAAAAGGTTTTATCCAATTAGAATCAAGTTGTTACTTAAGGGGGAAATGATGCAATCATTCATTCGTAAACCATCAGTATTGATGGCAAGCCTATTTGTGGGCTTATTAGGTGCAACTTCTTTGGCAAATGCCCAAAGTTTGCAAATCAAACAATGGGCCGCATCATGCGCAGCCTGTCACGGTACTGATGGATATTCTGAAGGTGGAATGGCCAGCTTAGCGGGACAAAATAAAGCCGAAATGATCAAGAAAATGAACGAATACAAAACCGGTAAGCGTGCAGCCACAATCATGCATCAGTTAAGTAAGGGTTATACGGATGAGCAGATCGAGCAAATCTCTGCTTACTTCGCATCATTGCCTGCTGAAAAACCAGTAGCTAAAACAAAATAATAGGGAGTTGATCATGCAAAGACGCGAGTTTATACAATTAGTGGGTGCGGGTGCTGCTGCGACAACTCTGGTTGGTTGTGCTTCAACACAAATCAATGCTAAAAATGCCAAAGTTTTGGTGATTGGTGGCGGTTACGGCGGCGCAACGGCTGCTAAGTACGTGCGCAAGTTTTCAAATTACACAGCTGATGTGACTCTGATTGAGCCAAATCAGAATTTCATTTCTTGCCCAATGTCCAATCTAGTGATTGGTGGCAGCAAGAAGATGGAAGACATCACAGTTTCATACGCAGGTTTGAGCAAGAACCACGGCGTGAAATTGGTGAAAGATTATGTGGTGTCAGTAGACGTTGCTAAGAAGCAAGTGAAGCTTGCTGGCGGTTCAACATTGTTCTACGACCGCTTGATCGTTTCTCCAGGTATTGACTTAACTTATGACAAATTGCCAGGCATGCTCAAGCCAAATGCTCAGAACGAAGTTTTGCACGCATGGAAAGCAGGCGAACAAACTGTTGGTTTAAGAAAGCAATTGGAAAGCATGAAGGATGGTGGCGTTTTTGCGATCACGATTCCATTGGCCCCATACCGTTGCCCTCCAGGACCTTATGAGCGCGCTTGTCAGGTAGCTGATTACTTCCAAAAAAGTAAACCAAAGAGCAAGGTGCTTATTTTGGATGCCAATGATGATGTGACATCTAAGCCGGGATTGTTTAAGTTGGCATGGTCACGTCGTTACGCTGGCATGGTTGAATACCGTGGCAAACACAGTCTAACGGATGTGGATGTCAAGGGTAAGGCACTCAAGTTCGAATTCAACGACGATATCAAGGCTGATGTGTTGAACGTGTTACCTCCAATGCGTGCTGGTGCTATTGCCGTTAAGACGGGCTTGGCTAACATGAACGCACGTTGGTGTGAAGTTGACTTCTTGACCTTTGAATCTAAGGTTGCGCCAAACGTTCACGTCTTGGGTGATTCAATTCAAATTGCTCCGGGTATGCCAAAGTCTGGTCACATGGCCAACCAACACGGTAAGACATGTGCTGCAGCGGTGGTTGCAATCTTGAGTGGCGCTGACATCAATCAATTGCCGGTATACAACAACACTTGCTACAGCTTTGTATCTGCTTCAGAAGTAGTTCACGTTGCCAGTGTGCATACCTATGATGCCGAGAAGAAAACCATGGTCACGGTGCCAGGTTCCGGTGGCGTGTCTGCTGCTGCTAATCCTCTTGAGGGTGAGTACGCCAACGCATGGGCCAGAAATATTTGGGCTGACATGTTGGTTTAAATCACTGAATCATTTTCGGTTGCACCAAATAAAAAAGTCTGCTTCGGCAGACTTTTTTATTTACTGTTTTATTCAATTCTATCTTTATCTTTTTGGTTATTACTTTAGTTATCTTTTAAGTTACTTTTTATTCTTAGTTGCCTCGTCCAATGATTTTAAGAAGGCTAATTTCTCTTTGATTTTGGCCTCTAAACCTCGGTCCGTTGGTTGATACCAATTAGCTTCTTTCACGCCATCGGGAAGATAATTTTCTCCGGCGGCGTAAGCGTGAGCTTCATCGTGCGCATAACGATAAGCCTTGCCATGACCTAATTCATCCATTAATTTGGTTGGGGCATTGCGTAA